>NZ_JBQDLF010000040.1:0-40519 GCF_052095815.1 Brachybacterium sp.
GTAGCGTGAATACCCGCTACAGCAGGGTCATTCACCATGAACCGCGAAGAGCCGGTTATCAGCCCGTGATCGACCAGGTGCGCGAGGGAGGATCGGTCGATGTCGGCGATGCGCGCGGCGAGGGCCACGGGGATCTGCTCGTCGGGATTCGGTTTGGTGCTGCGGACGGTCGGCTTCAACAAAGCATTCCATACCCGAATCGTCATTTCGAGTGGCACGCAGATTGTGCACGATGCCCGGGAAGTGAGCGCTACTCGGAATGTGGCCGCTGCATGATTGGCGGTGGATGCAAGGAACTGTGGACTGCACAGATACTGGTACCCCGGAATCGTTCAATGTCCGGTAACAGCCATTATCGGACATTGAGTTCACGTGTCACACGAAACCCATCAACAGAGAGCCGGACACCTCTTCAGCAATCAGCTGGAGGAGCTTGACGCATAGAACTTGAGCACTCCGCAGATGGTGCCCGCACGGCCAAATATGCGTTTCGGTGCAGCGGGATGGCTTCCCACCGCGGCGTGGGTCCTGTTCGCCCTGACGGGTAGCCGCGGTGCAGGGGCACTTCGAGGCGTACGTGGAAGGTGACCCGGTGGATGACCCGTGAGGGCGCAGCGCTATCGATGCCCCGGCAGCCGAGAGTGGCCGCGCCGACACTGCCGCAGTTCTTCCCCACGTGTGAGCTCCGACGGGAAGGGCAGCCTTGCGACGGGCGAGCCGGCCTGCCTGGTCTTGAGTCGCGGCGACGAGAGAACCTGGGGGAGACCCTGGCCCTGGCCACCAGCCGGCCCCGTTCTGTGCTCGCCCCGCGTGCCCCTGGTCCGAGTGCGGCACTCGAACGTCGATCGCCGTCGTGATGGTGACCCCGAGGCTCGTGCGGTCTCCAGCCGGCGCGACTCTAGCGGTCACATCGCCGCCAAAAAGACAACGCCCTGGCGAGAAACTTGTTCTCACCAGGGCATTTGTCGGGCTGACAGGATTTGAACCTGCGACCCCTTGACCCCCAGTCAAGTGCGCTACCAAGCTGCGCCACAGCCCGAGATCTTGCGTGATCCTCCGTCACCGGAGGACCGAGGATCACAGTACCCCGAGCAAGCCCCTAGGAGCCAATCGGGAGGTGCGTGACCTGCGGCACCTGCGCCGTACCCGCCCGCGAGGACGCGGATGCGATAGTGGGCGCAGGCCGTGCCCCCGCCATGGCCGAGACCATCCACCCAGCGGGACCCGACGCGCAGGAGGATCGATGATGACCGACGAGCAGCAGTTGCAGCGCTGGCGAGAGGCCCTCGCGGAGCAGCCGACGGGGTGGGACGTCTCCGCCCTCGCCGGCTTTCGGGAGACGGAGCCGCCGTGGCGGTGGCGCACCCTGGTGGAGAACCTCGCCCCGATGGCGGACCGGGTGCTGGACCTGGGCACCGGCAGGGGAGAGGTGCTCGCCTCCCTCGCGGATGTGCTGCCGGAGGGGACGACCGCGACCGAGGGACGGGCCTCCCACCTGCCTGCCGCCCGGGAGCGCCTGACGCCGCTGGGCATCGAGGTCCACGAGCACGACCCGGAAGCCGCCGGATCGCGCCTGCCCTTCGCCGACGCCGCCTTCGGACTGGTGCTGAACCGTCATGGAGCCTTCGACGCGACGGACGTCGCCCGGCTGCTCCGCCCCGGCGGCACCTTCCTCACCCAGCAGGTGGGCGGAGACGACGGCCACGAGATCCGCGAGCTGTTCGGCATGGATGATCCGAAGGAAGAGGAGACTCTCGAGGGCACGGTCCACGCACTCACCAGAGCCGGCCTGCGCGTGGACCGTTCAGACACCTTCCACGGCCACTTCGAGTTCGACGATGTGCCGACCTTCCTGCGCTACCTGCGCCGGGCCCCCTGGGATGCCCCGGAGGACTTCGATGTCGACGGCTACCGGGACATGCTCGAACACCTCCAGGCGCAGGTGCGGAAGGGACCTTTCTCCGCCACCGTGAGCAGATACCTGGTCCAGGCGAGCGCGCCCGAGACGCCAGATGCCGGCCGCACGGACTTCTCGGCCCTGCTCGGTGAGCAGCTGGATGTCCCGCGGGTCTGACGGCTCCGCACTGCTGCCGCTCCTAGACTGCTGACATGCGCGAACGCGAGCATGAGACCCCGCACGGCGAGACCCCGTACTCGCCGACCTCGCTGCTGCGCGCACTCACTGCGGACCCGTACGGCGTGGACACTCTGCGCAAGGACGATCACCCGGCTGCCGAGGCCGCGCCGCCTGACAACCGGATCATGCGGGGGGTGACCCTGCTGCTGGCACTGGCGCTGGGCTTCGCAGTCGCCGTCTCGGTGCTGGATCTGCGCCACGAGGCCGGCGCGGCGGACGGCCCGCGCGCCCTGCTCGAGCAGGAGGTCCTCGAGACTCGGGCCGAGGCCGAGCAGCTGGAGGAGCGCCAGGCCGAGCTGGAGGCACAGATCGCCGACGCCCAAGGGACCGTCCTCGACAGCACCGACGCCGGCGCGTCAGAGCGCCTGGCCAGCTACGAGCAGGCCGGGGGAGGAGTGCCGCTGAGCGGCCCGGGAACGGTCCTGGAGCTCGAGGACTCCGCTCCGCTGCCGTCGAGCCCCGGCGGCGGTGCCGGCACCGTGAACCGGGTGACCGACGGTGACCTGCAGATCGCCGTGAACGGACTGTGGGCCGCCGGCGCGGAGGCCATCGCCATCAACGGCCAGCGCATCACCAGCACCACCGCGATCCGGACCGCGGGCTCCGCGGTCCTGGTCGACTTCCGCCCCCTGTCTCCGCCATACCGGATCACGGCGCTCGGCGACTCCGAGCAGCTGCACTCCGGGGTGCTCGAGGCTGAGACCGGCGAATACCTCACGGAGATCTCGACCCGTTTCGGAATCCGGATGTCCTGGGAGGATGGCGAGGAGCTCACCGTTCCGGCGCGCGCGGTGGGCATCCTCCAGGAGGCCTCGGTGCTCGACGACGAGACCCAGGGCGCCCCGGACACCCCGCCGACCCCCAGCTCGAACCAATCATCGACCGCCGGCAGCGGCGCCGAGGAGGAGTCCCCATGATCGCCATTCTCGGACTGGTGCTGGGCATCGTGCTCGGCGTCGTCGTCCAACCCGATGTCCCCGCTGTGCTCCAGCCCTATCTCCCGATCGCGGTGGTGGCGGCCCTGGACACCCTCGCCGGCGGCCTGCGGGCGAGCCTCGACGGCGCCTTCGACTCCCACGTCTTCATCACCTCGTTCCTGTTCAACGTGCTGATCGCCTCGTTCCTGGTCTTCCTGGGCGATCAGCTCGGAGTCGGCTCGCAGCTCTCGACCGCCGTGATCGTGGTGCTCGGGATCCGCATCTTCTCGAACGCGGCAGCGATCAGACGTCTGCTGTTCCGGTCATGAGCGACGGCACCCGCACTCCCGACTCCCCGACGCAGCAGAAGCTGGTCTGGCGTCGGCTGCGCGACACCCTCCGCCCGCAGGCGAATCTCTCCCAGCTGATCGTGGGGCTGCTGTGCCTGCTGCTGGGGCTCTCGATCGCCGCCCAGGTGCGGCAGGGCGATGAGTCCCTCGAGGGCGCGAGCCAGCAGGAGCTGGTGCGCCTGCTGGATGAGTCGGGGAGGCACGCCGCCGATCTCGAGGTCGAGAACGCGGAGCTCGATCGCACCCTGGAGGCGCTGCGCTCCGGCCAGGAGGATGACGTCGCGGCGCAGAATGCGGCCGAGGAGCGGCTGGAGGACCTCGAGATCCTCGCCGGGACCGCCCCGGCCAAGGGCCGGGGAGTGGTGGTCTCGATCGCCGATCCGAACGGCGAGCTGCGCGCGTCCACGCTCCTGGGAGTGATCCAGGAGCTGCGCAATGCCGGGGCAGAGGTGATCCAGATCGAGGATGTGCGGGTGATCGCCTCGAGTTCGATCACCACCGCCCCCGCAGGCGGCTTGCTGGTGGACGGAACGCCGATCGAAGCGCCCTATGAGATCCGAGCTATCGGGGACCCCTCCGTGATGGAGCCGGCGCTGCGGATCCCGGGCGGGGCGGCGGACTCGGTCGCAGGCGACGGCGGAACGCTCGCGGCGACCGCCGACGACGCGGTCCGGGTGGAAGCCACCGTCGCGCTGAAGGACCCCGAACACTCCCGAGTGGTCAAGTGATCGTCAATTCTTGGCGTCTCCCCGCCTGGAAGGTCCCCTGCAGGGCGATTCGCGTGCGAGGATGGTGGAGCCGAATCCTGCGCGCCCATTGCGCAGGGTCCGTTGCAGGCCAGGAAGGGGTGCGCGGTGTCAGGGAACACCGAGTGGAACGACGAGAATCTCGACCACACATCGAAGCTGAGTGCGATCTCGCCCAACGATCCCCTGGAGGAGACCGAGCCCGGTCTCTCGTCCCAGGACCGCAGGGCGATCGAGAACCTGCCCCCGCGCAGTGCGCTGCTGATCGTGCAGAAGGGCCCGAATCTCGGCGCCCGCTTCCTGCTGGATTCCGAGACCACCATCGCGGGACGTCACCCCAAGAGCGAGATCTTCCTCGACGACGTGACGGTCTCCCGCAAGCATGCCGCCTTCGTGCGTGATGGCGATGGCTTCCTGGTCCGGGATCTCGGCTCTCTCAACGGAACATATGTGGGCAAGGACCGGGTCGACGAAGCTCGCCTCCAGGCCGGCCAGGAAGTCCAGATCGGCAAGTACCGATTGACCTATCACCTGTTCCACGGGACGGCCTGACCTGATGTCGGCCTCCGCCGCGCGCAGGCCGAGCTCCTCGGGCGCAGCGCGACTGAGCATCGGGCAGGTGCTCGAGATGTTGCGCGATGAGTTCCCGGACCTCGCGCACTCCAAGCTGCACTACCTGGAGTCCGAGGGTCTGATCTCCCCGGACCGCAGCGCCGCCGGCTATCGCAAGTACAGCCGTGAGGACGTGGACCGTCTGCGCTTCGTGCTGCGGGCCCAGCGGGACCGCTTCTGGCCGCTCAAGGTCATCAAGGAGCACCTGCTCGAGCACGGCGTCGACTCCGAGGTCACGTCCATCGCCTCCCGCCCCGGCCCCACCGCGTCGCTCCAGGCGGTGCGTCTGGACCGGCGAGGGCTCGCTCGTGAGGCGTCCGTCGAGGAGGAGTTCCTCGCCGAGCTCGAGCAGTACGGACTGCTCGGTGATGGCGCTCTCTTCTACGGCTCCACCGAGCTGGAGCTCGTCGGGGCGGCCCGGGATCTCGCCGAGGAGGGCCTGCATCCGCGCCACCTGGTGATGCTGCGCACCGCAGCGGAGCGGCAGGCGCACATGATCCGCTCTGTCGCCAGCCCGCGTTCGCGTCCCGGCGACTCTGCGGCACGCGGAGAAGCTGAGGATTTTGCTCGTGACCTGGGCGAATCGATGATCACACTGCACGGGGCTGTGCTGCGGACCGCGCTCCGGGATCGCTGACCAGCAGGGGGCCGTCACCTCTCCGTGACCTTCGGGCGGCGCGTTGCTGTCGGCCGGCGGGCACTTCGCGCTACTCTGAGCAGGTGCTCTCACCCTTCCCCCTCGGAGAGCCTGAACCCGGAGGTAGCCGTGAACGCCGTTGGCGATGATCGCACTGAGCAGTCCACCGTCCCCGCAGAGCCCGCCCAGGGCGTGCTCTTCGACGACATCGTGGATACGCCGGGCGAGCTCGGATATCGCGGCCCTGCCGCATGCAAGGCCGCCGGCATCACCTACCGCCAGCTCGACTACTGGGCCCGCACCGGTCTCGTGGAGCCAGGCGTCCGCGCCGCCCACGGCTCCGGCAGTCAGCGTCTCTACGGCTTCCGCGACATCCTGGTGCTGAAGGTCGTCAAGCGCCTGCTCGACACCGGCGTCTCCCTCCAGCAGATCCGCGTCGCCGTCAGTGCGCTGCGTGAGCGCGGGATCGACGATCTCGCAGGCATCACCCTGATGAGCGATGGCGCCTCCGTCTACGAATGCACCTCCGCCGAGGACATCTTCGACCTGGTCCAGGGCGGCCAGGGCGTGTTCGGCATCGCGGTCGGCCGAGTCTGGCGCGAGGTGGAGAACGACCTGCTGGGCCTGCCGGGTGTCAACCCCGCGGACGATGCCGCACTCGCGCTCCAGGACGAGCTGGCCGCTCGGCGCCGCTCCCGCCAGGCTGGTTGAGCCAGCCCACACACCACAGTCGCACAGCAGAACGGCGAGTCCTGGGAAGGGACTCGCCGCTCTGCTGTGCCGATGCTGCTGATCCGATGCGCGTGCGCTGAAACCTGCTGTGTCTCAGGACCTGCAGGGGAGCGACGAGCAGGCGAGCAGGGACCACAACCGGGCAGCGACGCAGAGGCCTCTGCGCCTCGGGTCCCGACCGGCGGTCAGGAGTTCTGGCGCGAGTCCATCACCGTGGCCAGCAGCGCGTCGAAGTCCTCCGTGAGACGTTTGCCGGACGCGCCCTCGTAGCGGTGCAGCGGCACGGCGCCGCCCTGGGCCTGCTGAAGCCCGACGCGCTCCTCGATGACTGGTTCGAGCACGGCATCGCCGAACAGCTCACGCAGCTCCGCGAGCCGGTACTGATGCTCGACCGAGCGCGGACGGTAGCGGTTCACCACCAGGCCCAGCGGCTGCAGTCGGGGGGCGACGCCGTCGGCATGCATCTCGGTGGCGAGCTTCAGGGCCCGGTCCGCGGCGGTCACCGCGAAGAACCCGGGCTCAGCGACCACCAGGGAGCGGTCGGAAGCCGCCAGCGCCATCTGCGTGAGCCCGTTCAGCGACGGCGGGCAGTCGATCAGCACGATGTCGTACTGGTGCGAGCGCTTGTCGAGGGCCTGATGCAGGCGGCGCACGTCCTTGGGGGTCGGCGCGGGGGAGTCCATGACTGCCGAACGGCTCGAGCCCGGGATGATGTCCAGGTGGGAGGCCGCCCCGGCCGCCCAGGGCGTCTCGATGATGGCCCGGTCGATGGTCTCGGTGCGCGGGGAGGACAGCACCTCGGCGATGTCCAGCGTGCTCGCCGGCTCACCGAGCAGTCCGAGGGTCGAGTCCCCTTGCGGGTCGAGATCGACCACGAGGGTATTCACCCCCTGATGCAGGGCGGCAGAGGCCAGGCCCAGGGTCACGGACGTCTTGCCGACGCCGCCCTTCAGGGAACACACACTCACGATGAACACGCTCCGCAGTCTACCGACAGCACCTGCGCACGGACGCCACGACGGGCGGTAACCTGCGTGAATCATTCGATGAACAGCCGATCAGGGGGAATCGATGGGACAGATCACCCACGAACTGGTGCTCGAGGTGCTCGACGGCTGCGGCGCGAGCGCCCTGCAGGAGGCGAGCCGACTCGGGTTCGCACGGCTGGTCGGACCGACCGAGCTGGTGCTGAGCACGTCGGATCTCGACGCCGTGCGCACGCTGCGGCGCGTGGTCGCGGCCTCGACGAGCCATACCGTCGCGGCCCGTCGGCCGCGAGAGCTGCTCGAGACCTCGGTCCAGCAGCGGCTCGGCGAGCTGCTCGAGGACGTGCGCCGTCAACGACCGCGGATGCGCTTCCACGGCCTGCGCCTCGAGGCCGCCGGCTCTGACACACCCGATATGCGCCGCCTGGCGACCGCTGTCGCCGAGCTCGCCGGGGTGCCGGTCGCCGCGGACGGTGACCTGGTCATGCGGGTGCGGCGAGGGGCGCCGTCCGGAACCTGGCAGGTGCTGCTGCGCACCACCCCGCGGCCGCTGGCCACCCGCGCCTGGCGCACAGTGGACTACCCCGGCGCGGTGAACGCGACCATCGCCGCGACCGTGCTCGATCAGCTCCAGGTGAGAGCCGACGATTCCCTGCTGGACATGACCTGCGGCTCCGGCACCTTCCTGGTGGAGCAGCTGCACGAGGTGGCACCCGCGCGCGCGGTCGGTGTGGATCTGGATCCCGCCGCGATCGACGCCGCCCGCGAGCACCAGCGCGCCGCCCGGCGCAAGGGCAAAGTGGACTGGGTGGTCGGGGACGTGCTGGAGGTGGACCTCGAGCCGGGATTCTCCCGACTGGTGACCAATCCGCCCTGGGGCACCCTCCATGGCGAGCACGAGACGAACGAGAAGCTGCTGGCCGCGCTGCTGGGCCGCGCCGCTGAGCTTTCCGCCCCGCAGTCGCGCATGGGGGTGCTCACCCACGAGATCACCAGGATGCAGCGGGTGCTGGAGACCTCACCGGCGGGCTGGCGACCTGTGGGGGAGCATCGGTTCTTCCAGAAAGGCCACCACCCCCGCCTGTTCCTGCTCGAGCGCGGCTGAGACCTCGAGCGCGGTTGGGACCTGGAGTGCGGCTGGGACCTGGCCACACGGGCCCGCCGGCCAATCCTTCCGGGCATTCCTTACAGGCCCCGCCGGCCGTCCTGCAGCGCACGCAGCGCGGCTGGCTCCCCGTGGACCTGCACCCGGGCGACCTCGTCGCGGCCGCTGACCCACAGCAGCAGCTCGAGCGGCTCGCCGTGCACCCGCAGGCTCCCCGCCGAGCGGCGGGCGCGCAGGCGCCTGCCGCCGAGCGGGGAGACGAGGGTGACATCGGCCTGCACCGACATCGCCAGCGGTGCCATCAGGCCGACCGCCCGCCACGCATCCTCAGCTCGCGCGGCCGAGATGCGCCGCGGCTCCCAGCCGTCCTGCGCCCGGCGCAGGTCCTCGTGATGGATCAGCAGCTCCGCCTGGCCGCTGAGCGCATCGATCCGGCCGATGGGGGAGAGGGGACCGGGGCCGGCGTGGAAAGCCGCCACCCTCTCCTCCCAGGGAGTCCTCCGGTACCGCTCGAGCGCTGAGCGGGCTCGCCCTGCCCACCGATCCGGCAGCCGGTGCGCGAGCATCAGGTGCGGTGCCCGCTCCCGCAGATGCAGGTGCTCCAGCAGCGCGGCGGCATCCCAGCCCGGCAGGATCGTCGGCGCCACGGGGCCGAGCGCGAGGAAGCTCGCTGCGAAGTCCTCCCGCTCGGTCCCGTGAGTCCTCGCGCTCTCCGCCATCTCAGCTGTCCTGGGAGAAGGCGGCATCGAAGGAGAACTCAGAGGTGGGGTAGTCCAAGCTGCGCAGCAGCTCGATGGCCTCCTTCGCGCCGTGGAGCCGGTCCATCCCGGCGTCCTCCCACTCGATCGAGAGCGGTCCGTCGTAGCCGATCGAGCGCAGCGCGCGGAATGCTGCATCCCAGGGCACATCTCCCCGGCCGAAGGAGACGAAGTCCCACCCACGGCGCGGGTCACCCCAGGGCAGGTGCGAGCCCAGGCGGGTGTTGCGCCCCGTGGTGCGGACCCGGACGTCCTTGCAGTCCACGTGGTAGATCCGGTCGGCGAAGTCGGTGATGAACGAGACCGGGTCGATCTCCTGCCACATGAAGTGCGAGGGATCCCAGTTCAGGCCGAAGGCCTCGCGATGGCCGATCGCCTCGAGCGTGCGCTGGGTGGTCCAGTAGTCGTAGGCGATCTCCGAGGGGTGGACCTCGTGAGCGAAGCGCACACCGCATTCGTCGAAGACGTCCAGGATCGGGTTCCAGCGATCGGCGAAGTCCTGATAGCCCTCGTCGATGACCTCCTGGGAGACGGGCGGGAACATCGCCACGTACTTCCAGATCTTCGAGCCTGTGAAGCCGATGACTGTCTTCACCCCGAGCTTCTGCGCGAGCCGGGCGGTGTTCTTCATGTCCTCCGCGGCGCGCTGACGGACGCCTTCGGGGTCACCGTCGCCCCAGACGTCGGCGCCCACGATCGCCTGGTGGCGGAAGTCGATCGGGTCATCGCAGATCGCCTGGCCCTTGAAGTGGTTGGAGATGGCCCAGCACTTCAGGCCGTGCTTCTCCAGGATTCCCAGCCGCTCGGCGACGTACTCCTCGTCATCCCAGCGTGCGGCGTCCAGATGCTCGCCCGAGACCGAGATCTCGAGACCGTCGTATCCCCAGCCGGCCGCGAGCTCGGCGACCTCGTCGAGGGTGAGGTCGGCCCACTGGCCGGTGAACAGGGTGTGCGGATGGGACATGGGGTGATGCTCCTTCTCAGGAATGGCGGGTGGTGACTAGCGGGTCGTGGAGGAAAGGTCGTGGATGGCTGGTGGTGGTGGAGGAGGGGTCGAGGATGACGGGTCGCGGTGGTGCGAGTCTGAGAGTGGCGGCGGCGGCTTCGGCACGCAGGTCTCCGATGGCCCGCACGTCGATGTCGGGCATCTGCACGACGTGGATGAGGTGCTGGGCGGCGATGACGCCGGCGCCGATGATCCCCACGCCCACAGGGCCGGTCCTACGGCTCATGCCTGCACCTCGCGGAGGTACTGGTTCAGCACGGTGTAGGACCGGTCGACAGCCTCGAAGATGTCACCGTCGTGGCCATCGAACTCGATCACCCCGAGCTCGAGCCAGGGGGCGGCCGCGAGGATCGAGGGCACATCCATCTCGCCCTCGCCGAGACTGAGCTGATCGCGCACGTCGCCCTGGAGCGGGCCGTCCTTGAGATGGACGAGCTGGATGCGCTGGCCCAGCTGGCTCAGCAGCGCGGCCGGGTCGGTCCCGCCGACGGCGGACCAGAACGTGTCCAGCTCGAGCACGACGCGAGGGTCGAGATGATCGGCCAGGATGTCCAGGCCGCAGCGCCCGTCGAACACCGGGCGGGCTTCGAAGTCGTGGTTGTGGTAGCCGACGCGCACCCCGTTCGCGGCAGCGATCCCGGCGAGCTCGCCGAGCCGCTCAGCAGTGGCCTTGATGTCGTCCTCACGCGCCCAGTGCTCGCGGTCCCAGTGCGGGTCGATGACCGACTGCACGCCGAGGGCGGCGGCGGTGGCGAAGATCGCGGCGGGATCCTCCGCCCCGAGCAACGAGACGTGCGCCGAGGGGGCGGTCAGCCCGTGCTGGGGCAGCAGCGTGCGCAGGGTCTCCGCATGGTCCATGAGCCCGTAGGGCTCGACGGTGGTGAAGCCGATCTCGGCGAGTCGCCGGAGCGTGCTCGCGGGGTCAGCAGCGAAGGCCTCGCGCACGCTGTAGAGCTGAACGGAGATCTGCACTGCTGCTCCTAGAACCGGACGGTGAGGGCCGGGGGGATCGGTGGTGACGGCTGGGTCACAACTCTATGTCGGAGATCACGTGGCGGCAAAGACGAGGGCCGCGCATGCCCCGGGCGCCCGAATGCTGGACACTGAAGGGGTGAAACGACATGTGCGCGCGTGGATGAGGGCCGAGGTGGCCGCCGGGACCGACATCGCCCTGCTGGTGGCTGTCTCCGATGCTCCTGCTGCGGAGGAGTCGCTGCAGGTTCTCGCCGACGGGGTCGACCACCCCGTCACAGAGACCCGCGACCGCTTCGGCAGCCGCCTGCATCTGGTGCACGGCCTCCCGGAGGGCGCAGTGGAGTTCGTCTATGACGCCACCGGCGTGGGGGAGGCCCCCGTGCCGCAGAGCGACGAGGCGGATGCCGTGCTGCATCTGCGGCCCTCGCGATACTGCGAGGTGGACGAGTTCGATCGGATCGCGGCGGAGATCGTCGGTGAACGCACCGGGGATGCCGCCGTGCAGGCGGTGGTCGACTGGGTGCACGAGCATCTGGACTATGTGCCCGGATCGAGCACCATCACGGATTCCGCGCGCTCGACGTACCTGGCGCGTCAGGGGGTGTGCCGCGACTACGCGCATCTCACCGCGACGCTGCTGCGCGCGAGCGGGATTCCCGCCCGTTGCTCCTCCGTCTATGCACCGGGGCTCAGCCCGATGGACTTCCACCTGGTGGTCGAGGCGCTGGTCGAGGATTCGTGGCAGGTGGTCGATGCGACTCATCTGGCTCCCCGCGCCTCGATGGTGCGGATCGCGACCGGTCAGGATGCGGCGGACACCGCCTTCATGACCACCCTGGCGGGCAACGTCACCCTCAGCGGCATCCAGGTCACCGCGGTGGTGGATCCTGGACTGCCGCACGAGACGCCGGGGGAGCGGCTCCCGCTGCGCTGACGCTCGCCGCTTCGCGACGCGCTGCTCAGGCCTCCGGGGACCGTGAGTCCGCAGGTCCGTTCGGCGAGTCCGGCCCGCTCGGCGAGTCCAACCCGCCGGGACTCTCCGGCGTGCTGGGCGTCTCCGAAGCGCTCGGCGTCTCGAGATCGCCGGGGTTCGCTGGACCGTTCAGGGGCTCCTGGCCGTCGGCCGCTCCTGGGCCGTCAGGGTCCGAGCTGCTCTTGCCGTCCTCACCCTCCGCGTCGAAGCTCGCGAGGTACTCCTCGACCTCCGCGGCGATCGCGTCCGCGGTGGGGACTTCGGCGCCGGCACCGGAGGTGATCATCCGATCGAATCGCTTCTCGAGGCCCTGGACCATCTCCTGCAGCTGGGGCTGAGCGTCGATCTGTGCCGCCACCGCCTCGCGCACCGGCCCGGCCTGGGTCTCGAGCGCGTCCAGCGGCAGCTCCGGTCCCTGCTCCTCGGTGATCGCACCGAGCAGGGCGATCGCCACGTCCGGATAGGTCATCTCGTGCAGGTACTGAGGGACGTGCACCGTCAGCCCCACCACCTCATGGCCACCTTCGGAGAGTCGCATCGTCAGCAGCGCGGTGAAGGGGGCGCGCAGCCGGAAGGTCCCCGGCATGGTGCGGCGCACGGTGATGGAGTCCGGGTCGCCGGCGAAACGGGTCACGGGGAGTTCACGGGTGTGGGGGACTGGTGCCGGGAACCCCTGCAGCAGCAGGGTCCGCTCGATGCCGAGCTGCTCGACCACGATCCGCAGCGCGTTCGCGACCCGTTCCCACTGGAACGACGGCTCCGGACCGGTGAGCAGGAAGAAGGTCTCGCCGTCCGGTGCGGTCACCTCGTGCAGGAGGATCTCCGGCTTCTCGTAGTCCGTGAAGTGGTCGAGCTGGAGGGTCACCTCGGGGCGTCGTCCCGCGTAGTCGAACACCTGGTCCATGTCGAGCCGGCCCACGACGCGGCTCGAGAGGGCGTTCAGCAGCTGATCGTCGACCAGCCGCTGGGCGTCGCCGGCATCGCTGTAGGCGCCGAGGGTGACGAGCAGGGTCCGACCGCGCAGGGCGCGCGAGTCGACGTGACGCTCGTAGCTGAACAGGGTCGTCGGATCCATCTTGACCTCCAAGGCGACGGGCCGCGGGAAGGCGGCGCGGGTGACTACTTCTGCAACGAGGTCCGCGGCGGGCCTATTCCATCCTGAGCGGACACATCACGTGACCAGCGCCACCGAGTCGATCGCGAGGCGCAGCGCGAGCGCCCCGGTGACCACCAGGAACACCACCCGCACGAACCGTGAGCCGAGCCTGAGCGCGAGCCGGGCACCGAGGTAGCCGCCGGCCAGGTTCGCCAGCGCCATCACCGCTCCGAGGATCCACCACACCTCGCCCTGCAGCCCGAAGACCAGCAGGGCACCGAGATTGGTGGTGAGGTTCGCGAGCTTCGCGTGGACGCTCGCCTCGAGGAAGCCGTACCCCAGCAGAGCCACCATCGCGATGATGAAGAAGGTGCCGGTCCCGGGCCCCAGGACGCCGTCGTACACGCCCACCGCACCGCCGATTCCGCCCGAGCGCAGCACATGGGCCCGGCCCTGATGCCGCGGCTCGTGCACGAGCCCCATCGCGGGCCGCAGCAGTGTGTAGGTGCCGACGCCGAGCAGAGCGAGCAGCACGATGGGCGAGAGCCACTCCCGGGGGAGGAACGAGGCCAGGCCCGCGCCGAGGGCGCTCCCCGCGAGGGCGCACAGCACCAGCGGCACAGCGGTCGCGGCCACGGGCGTGATCCGGCGGATGTACGTCCAGGAGGAGATCGCCGTACCCGCCGCAGAGGCGACCTTGTTCGTGCCCAGCACCGCGCCGGTGGAGGCGTCGGCCGGCAGGGAGGTCAGCAGTGCCGGCAGCTGGATCAGCCCACCGCCGCCGACGACAGCATCCACCCATCCCGCCACGAACGCGGCGCCGATGAGCAGCACGAGCGTGAGGGCGGAGAGCTGGAGCAGCTGATCGAGCAGGGGCACCGGTTCAGTGAACACCGGTTGCCGCGCGGGGGACGAATCAGTCCGCTCCCTGACAGACTGGTGACATGCGAGCAGTGATCTGGGACCTCGGCGGCACTCTGGTGGACACATATCCCGATGTGGACCGCGCCCTCGCATCGGCGCTCGATCCGCAGCCCGGTGAGGAGCTGCTCCGCGAGGTGGGGCAGCTGACCCGCATCTCGAGCTCCCACGCGATCAGCACCCTCGCCGCCAGGCACCAGGTGCCCGAGCGCCGGCTGCGCACCGCCTACGAGGCGACGAAGGTGCACTGGCAGCAGCATCCGCCGGCGGTGATGGCGGGCGCCCATGAGCTGCTCGCGGCCGTGCACCGCGCGGGCGGGCTGAACTTGGTCGCGACCCATCGGGAGCGGGGGAGCGCCACTGCGCTCATCGAGGCGCTGGAGCTGCCGGTCGACGACATGGTCTGCGCTCCCGACGGCTTCGCGCGTAAGCCCGATCCGGCGATGGTGCTGGCTCTCCTCGCGCGGCACGCGCTCGCGCCTGAGGAGTGCCTCGCGGTGGGGGACCGCCCCGGCGACGTCGAGGCCGCTCGGGCCGCCGGGGTGCGCGGGGTGCTGTTGGAGACCGCCGGCATCGCCCTCGATGCCGGGGACTCCGAGCGGGTGACCTCCCTGTATGCCCTGGGCGCGCTGTTCGGCCCAGCGGTCCAGTGACACGGGGAGCGGCCCACCCCCGCAGGCTCCTTCCCGCTGACCCCCGCAGGGAGGCGGGGGATCCCCTCAGACTCCCGCCAGGTCCCCTGAAATCACTGGTCACCACGGGAGCATGACCCTACCGTGAGGTGATCGGCGCGGCATCGAGCGGCGTCCGGCGGAGGGTCGTGGAACCGTGCTGTGGCGGATGGCGAGAGGAAAGCTGCGCGAGGAGCGCGCGGTGATGACGACGCTGGCCGGACTGATCATGCTCTCGGTCCTGCTCGCCTGCGCCGGCACCGGCCTGATCACTCGCCTGGTGGGCAGCGGCGACGCCCTGATCGAGCGGGCCGATGCCCCGCACCTCGCCCAGCTGCACACCGGCGACGTCGATGTCGACGAGATCGCCGACTTCGCCGCCGACCGCCCCGAGATCACCGCCCACCAGGTCACGCCCCTGCTCGGGATCGACGGCGCGCAGCTGTTCTTCGACGGGGCCAGCCAGTCCAGCAACGTGCAGCAGAACTCCCTGGTGGTCCCGAGCCATGAACGAGATCTGCTGCTGGGCCTGCAGGACCGCCCGATCATCGATGTCGAGCCCGGCACCATCTGGCTCCCGCTGCTGTATGAGGACTCCGGCCTCGCCGCCGGTTCCACCGTGACTCTCACCGCCCCGGACGGCTTCCGCCTGGACCTCGAGGTCGCGGGATTCCTGCGCGATTCAAGCATGGGCCCCGCGATCGCCGGTTCCAAGCGGCTCGCGGTGAGCGCCGAGGACCTCGCCGCGGTGGCCGAGCACACCGGGACCTGGGAGCACCTGATCAGCTTCTGGGTCCAGGACCGCTCCCGGGACCTCACCACCGTGCGCGCCGCCTACCAGGAGGCGGGCCTGCCCGCGGCCGGCCCGTCGGTGGACCGCTCGGCGTTCATACTGTTCACCGTGTTCGCCGAGGGCCTGGTCGCGGCGCTGGTGCTGCTGGCCGCCGGGATGGTGCTGGTGATCGGGATGCTCACCCTCCGCCTCGCCCTGCGCACGGCGCTCGCGCGGGACCGTCGCGAGATCGCGGTGATGACCGCCATCGGGATCTCCGCCCGCGACGTGCGCACGCTCCACCTGCTCGTCTACGGCACCCTCGCCGGAGTCGCGGGAGCGCTGGGACTGCTGGGCAGCATCGCGCTCGAGCGGGTGCTCTCCTCGGGGCTGACCCGCTTCCTCGGCGAGACCGGGGGAGTCCGCGTAGTGATCGTGCCGGCCCTGGCCGCGATGCTGCTGGTGCTCGGAGTGCTCGCCATGGTCGCAGGCTTGCTGCGCCGACTTCGCCGCATCGGGCCGCTCGAGGTGCTGCGCAGGAGCGGCTCGGTCGGCGACGCCGCTGGACCGGGCCGCCTGCGCCTGCGCCGCTCACCCCTGCCCGTCGGCGTGAGCCTGGGGCTGATGTCCCTGCTGGGCCGCGGCAGCTCAGCACCGCTGCTGGTCACGGTCTTCGCCGTGTGCACCCTGCTGGTGATGGTGCCCACCTCGATCGCCACCACGCTGTCCTCTCCGCAGTTCTCCGCGTACTTCGGACTGGGCGCGGCCGATGTGCGCATCGATCTGCCGCACACCGGGAAGGACAGCACCGACCGGTTCGAGAGCGCCCGCCGCACGCTCGCCGACGACGCCCGCGTGGCCGAGCACACCGCCCTGGTCACCACCCGGCATCTCGTCGAGACCGATGAGGGCGAGGAGCTGGGCCTGGCCGTCTCCAGCGGGGACCGCTCCGCGACGCCCGGCATCTACACCGAGGGACGAGCGCCCCGGAGCGAGGTGGAGATCGCCCTCTCGCTGCTGTCGCTGGCGGAGGCCGGGGTCTCCGTGGGGGACCAGCTGCCGATCCAGGTCCAGGGGCAGTGACAGGAGCTGGAGGTGGTCGGCTCCTATCAGGACCTCACCAACGGCGGGCGGACCGCCAGGGGCATGCTGCCCGCGGAGGGCGAGCAGGTGATCGGGTACGTGCTCGGGGCGGCCCTGACCCCGGGCGCTGAGACCGCCGCTGTCGCCGAGGATCTGTCCGCTCAGCTCACTGACGCCCGGGTCTCGGAGACCGAGGTGTACCGGTCCCAGCTGCTGGGTCCGGTGGCGGAGCGGATCAGCGTCGCCGCGGCGCTGGCCTCGGCGGCGGCGGTGGCCCTGGCCGCACTGCTGGCGGTGATGATCTCCCGACTCTGGCTGGCCACCGATGCTTCCCCGCTCGCCGTCCAGCGGGCGCTGGGTGCCTCGCCCCTCACGCTGCGCGCCCCGTACCTCATCCGGATGCTGGTCACCCTGCTGCTCGGCCTGGTCGCCGGTGCCGCACTCTCCCTCACCCTGGGACAGGGACTGTTCAACGTCCTGATCGAGGGGATGTTCGGGGGGATGGAGCATCTGTTCCAGGGCACCAGCCGGATCGATCTCGTCGTCGATCCGCTGCTGACCGGAATCGCGATGCCGCTGCTGCTGGGCACCATCGCCACGCTCGCCACGCTGTGGACCTGCCGCCGGCTGCGCACCGCCGACGTGCGCGCCCAGACCACGGAATGATCCCCTCGGAGGAGACCGTCATGACCACCACCCTCAGCACCACCGGCCTGGACGTTCCGCTGCTCGAGGCCAGAGGAGTGACGCGCCGCCTGCAGCGGACCACCATCCTGCACGACATCGATCTCACGGTCGCGGACGGGGAGTTCCTCGCGGTGATGGGCCCTTCCGGCTGTGGGAAGTCAACCCTGCTGTACACGCTCAGCGGTCTCGAGGACCCCACCGACGGCAGCGTGCTGTGGGCGGGGGAGGACCACAGCACGCTCGACGGGAAGGCACGTTCGCGCCGCCGACTGCTGGAGATCGGCATCGTGTTCCAGCAGTTCCATCTGCTGCGGAACCTCTCGCTGCTGGACAACGTGCTGCTGCCGGGGCTGCTCGCCCGGACCGAGCAGCGCACCGTGCTGCGCACCAGAGCCGAGCAGCTCATGACGCAGCTCGGCGTCGACGATCTCACCGAGCGTGGAGTCGGTGAAGCCTCCGGTGGGCAGCTGCAGCGGGTGGCTCTCGCCCGGGCACTCATCAACCATCCTCGGTTGCTGGTGGCCGATGAGCCGACCGGAGCGCTGGACTCCGCAGCCACCGAGGAGATGATGGATGCCCTTGCTGAGATCAGCGCCGAGGGGACGACGATCGTGCTGGTCACCCATGACGCCCAGGTCGCGCAGCGCGCGCACCGGATCATCGCCCTGGCCGATGGTCGGATCAGCGGCGACCGGCCGGCTCCTGGGAACGGCTGACGTCCGGGAGCACCGCGGGATCCAGTCGCAGGACCCGTGCCACGGGATCGCGCTGGATCAGGCTCAGCACTGAGGCGAAGGCGACCGCGATCCCGCTCATCTCCAGCAGCTCTTCGAGCATCGTGCTGTAGATATAGGCGTTGTTGACGATGCCGTCGTTCCCCACCAGGATCCGCCCATTGAGGGTCTCGACCGCGACCGCTCCGGCGAGGAAGAGCGCGCCTCCCAGGAACAGTCCGTTGCGTGCACGTGAGGGCAGGGAGAGGACGAGGCGGAGCAGCAGGAGGACGATCACCAGGGCGATCGGGGCGCCGAGCAGCACCCAGGAGAAGCCGATGGTGACGGGCAGATGCTCCGCGATCAGGTTCCCGGGCACGTCCAGCCGTTCATGCACCTCGAGGTACTCGTCCACCGAGGCGAACAGGGCGACGACTGCCAGCAGCCACCAGGACCGGCGTCGGGCTGATCCCGTCACGGCGAACATCGCGGCGAGGACGCCCAGCAGCAGCCACAGCCCGGAGTTGTACCAGGTGGCCATGTTGTACTCGCGGCCCACATCGAAATACCAGAAGACGGTGTGCAGGTTCTGCGAGAGCAGCCCGGTGGTGCGCTGATGCGCGAGCAGGAACAACAGCGCGATCACGATGATCATTGCGGCGACCGCGATCAGGCAGAGGGCGACCCGGTACTGGGACAGCGGTCTGAAGCCCGCGGGCGCGGAGGGCGAGGTGGACATATCGGGAGTGTATGAACTTTCGATGAGTTCGGGGTGAACCCAGGATGTGGACGCTCTCATGCGTGTCGCGGGGGAGCAGGGCACTACCGTGGGAGCCATGGCGATCATCTACCGTGCCGAGCTCAGCCCCAACAAGACCGAGATCCTCCACGACTTCCTGTCCTCGCGTTCCTGGGGAGAGACCGGTGAGCTCGTGCTCCTCGGCGCCTACCGCTTCGACGACCCCGAGGGCGAGGTCGGCGTGGAGTGCCATCTGGTGCGCGTGGGGGAGACGACCTACCATCTGCCGCTCTCGTACCGACCCCTCCGGGTTGACGGTGCCGACGAGCATCTGCTGGCCATCATGCAGCATTCGGTGCTCGGTGAGCGCTTCGTCTACGACGGCCTGGCCGACGAGACCGCACTGGACTGCTTCCGGCGCGCGATCTGTGGGGAGCAGCAGCAGGCGGCGCTCGACATCTATGACGAGGACGGCACGCTGAGCGAGACGCTTCCGCAGAGCGTGACGCTCAGCCTCGAGGTCGACGAAGGCGAGCAGCCGCCGACGGGGGATGAGCTGCTGGACGGCGCGCCGTTCACCATCGCGCGCACCCTCGGTGATCTCGACGGCACCGTACGGCTGCGTGCCCGCTGGTCCGGCGGCGACGGCGTCGTCGTCGCGTACTGAGCACCGCCCGCAGCTCAGCCGGGGATGTCCACCAGCGTGAGGCAGAACGGGTGGCCCACCGGATCGGCGAACTCCAGGCAATGCTCCGCATCGGCAGTAGCAAGGGGATTTCCGAGGGTCCGGCGGTCTGGCGCCACCGTCGCCTCACCGCTAGGGTCACGTTCATGGAGATGCTCGGAGCAGCTCAGATCGCCGCAGCCCGCCTGACGGACTGGTGCCAACTCGCCCAGGGCCTGCACGCCCGGTATCTCATCGACGACTTCGAAGCGGGAGCACGTTTCCTCGTGGCCATCGGCGAGGTCGGCACCGAGCTCGGCCATCAGCCTCGAGTATCGATGGACGCCGGTCATGTCGATCTGAAGCTGGTCAGTGACGACGCGATCTATCGGGACGGAGAGACTGAGCACGTCGTCCAGTGGGTCACCCAGAGGGACCTGGACCTGGCACGGCGCATCACCGAGATCGCTGCGCTCCACGATCTTCGCGCCGAGGTGGCTGCGGTCAGCCACATCGAGCTCGGGCTCGACACCCAGAGCTCCGCGATCATCGCCCCGGTATGGGCAGCGCTCCTGACCGGGGACCCTGCGGCCCAGGGCCGCGGGACACCGAGCGACGAGGTGCGAGATGCCACGGGGCGGGTCCCGAATCTGTGGTTCGGGGACGGGCAACAGGCGGGCGAGCAGCGGTTCCATCTCGAGGTGTACGTGACCCCGGAGGTCGCGCCGCAGCGGATCGCGGCGGCCGTGGCCGCCGGGGGGACTGTCGTCGATGACAGTCAGGCGCCCTCGCTCGTGGTGATCACCGACCAGGACGGCAACAGGGGAGTCGTGTGCGCTCCGGCGCCGATCGCGGGCACAGGGGACTGACATGCCCGAAGGGTCGTCGTACCGCATCGAGCCGCTGGACATCCGCACCTGGCCTGCCTTCGAGGCTCTGGTGCAGCGGCACAACGGCATCTTCGGCGGCTGCTGGTGCCTGTACTTCCATCCGGCCTGCGAAGGGCGCGGCGAGAGCTTCGAGGGCAATCGCCTGCTGAAGAAGGCTCACGTCGAGCAGGGGACAGCACACGCTGCGTTGGTCATGGACGGCGAGGAGGCGATCGCCTGGGCCGAGTACGGCACCCCGGAGGAGCTGCCGACGATCCATCATCGCAAGCAGTACGACGCCACCAGCACTGCGGCGCCGGACTTCCGGATCACCTGTGTCTTCGTCGACAAGCGGTATCGGCGCCACGGCCTGACCGAATTGGCGATCACCGGCGCGCTGGGGCACATCGCGGCAGCCGGCGGCGGAACGGTCGAGAGCTATCCTCACGACCTGACGCATCAGACGAAGAAGATGTCCTCGTCGTTCCTGTACAACGGCACCCGGCGCCTGTACGAGCGGCTCGGCTTCACTTACGACCGACCCAAGGGGCTGAAGAACTGCGTCATGGTCATGACCGTGGAGCCAGCGTGAGCTGGACTAGACACAGGACACAGAACACAGAACCGTCAGGGGAGCACTCTCTGCGCGTCGCTCCAGGCCCACTTTACATAACGTGCAATATCGGTGGCGCATGAAGGGCCTGGCCGGGCATGTGTCGGCCGTGTCGCCGCACCACTGACACTTCAGGCGCACTACCTACAAGGTGTCGCCCACGACGGCTACGTCCAGGATCCCACTGAGGCCGTCAGGAACATCGACCCTCGGCACCATCGACGGCGTTGCACCGACAGTGACGAACCTGCGCCAAAGCTCGGGGATCCGGGCATCCGGGCCATCGAGACAGCATCTGAACACTGAACTCAGGAACACATCTTTCGCACGCTGTATCGCCCGCTTCGGGAGACCTTCTCCGTGCAGCCCTGATCTCCGCACGCTCCTGGCGACCTCTCCCCCGGCACTCTCTTGTAAAGTGCTTGCGACCTGCAGGTTTGCTGCATCGTCGCAGGTCACGGCACAGCTCTGCTCGACGGGATTCTTTTCGCGCGTCGATCGGATGCCGCAGGCCGACCCGCATGGGCGTCACGGACTTTTCCTGCAGCCTCCTCGAGGGTCTTGTGCTGCGCGGCGCGCAGCACCAGTTCACAGAGAGAAGACCGACCAGCAGATCGCGTCACGACTCCCCTGGTCCTCGAGCACGAGCTCCCGGACCGCTGCCGGCAGGCGGGCGCGCTGCCAGTCCCGCTCGCCGCGCAGTGCGTCGTCGCCGGAGGCGCTGCGCACCGCCTTGAGCGCATAGGCGGCAGCACCCAGGTCATGCTCGGCGACGTGGCCCACGCAGGCGGCCTGCCCGGCGGCATAGGCGGCGAAACGGGCGGCACCGCGCAGCGGCCGGGCGGCGCCCATCGCGTGCCCGCCCAGCGTCCGGGCCTGCATCATCGACATCTCGCCGTCGGCCCAGGCGCGCGCCGCGACGATCGCGTCGCGGGGACGCGCGTCCCCCGGCTGGACGGTCTCGAACAGCGCGAGCACGTGCTCGGCGCAGTCGGCCGCCCAGCGAGCCAGCAGCTGATGGTGCTCGTCACGCAGGGTCCCTCCGCGACGGATCGTCACCATCCGCAGATCACGCACCTCGGGCAGGATCATCGCCGGCTCATCTCGCGGCCGATCCGCTCAGGCTGCGACGGTGTGGGGGTTCGCGGTGCCGCTCCCCCGACCCGCCAGAACGAAGAACGTCGCCGAGATCAGGCAGCCCACCACCATGGTGATCGCCATCGGCAGCGAGGAGTGCGTTCCGGCGATGCCCACGAGCGGCGCGGCGATCGAGGCGGAGAAGGAGAAGCCAAGGCCCAGCATCGCCGACCCGGTGCCGGCGAACTCGCGGGCCTGGTCCGAGGCGAGCGCGCCTCCGTTGCCGAAGATCATGCCCTGCGGCGCGACGGTGAAGAAGAACGCCGGGAGCACGATCCACGCCGGGGTGTCCAGGAACAGGCTGCCGAACAGCAGCGCGAAGCTCGCGAGCGACACCACGATCAGACCCACGCGGATCAGGGCCCGGGGATGGATGGTGCGGGTCAGGCGCGCCGAGAGGAGCGAGAGCACCATCATGCCCACGGAGTTGATCGCGAAGCTCACCGAGTACTCACTGGAGGAGAAGCCGAGCATCTCCTGGACCACGAAGGACGAGGCGGAGACGTAGGCCATCAGCGCGAATGCGGAGAAGGCGTTGACCAGCAGGTACGCGACGAATATCCGTCGGCGCAGCAGCGTGTGCACGTTCCGCAGGAAGGTGCGGAAGCCGCCCGAGTGCCGTCGGGATACCGGCAGCGACTCGGGGATCAGGAAGAGCACGCCGAGCAGCGAGACCAGGGACATCGCGGCGATCACGACGAACACCTCCCGCCACTGGCCGACCAGCAGGATGAGCCCGCCGAGCAGCGGGGCGACGATCGGTGCGACGCCGCCCACGCCCTGCATGATGTTCATGATCCGGAAGAGCTCCGGGCCGTCGGTCATGTCGATCAGCACCGCGCGGCCCAGCACCATGCCGAAGCCTCCGCCGATGCCCTGCAGCACGCGCATCACCAGGAGCATCTCCACGTCCCCGGCGAGGGCGCAGCCGATCGAGGCCACGAGGCACAGCACGATGCCGATCAGCAGCGGGATGCGGCGGCCCATGCGGTCCGAGAGCGGGCCTGCGACGATCTGTCCGCTCGCGGTGCCGAGGAAGAACGCCGTGATAGTCAGCTGCATCATCGAGGCGGTGCTGCCGAGCTCCTCGGCCACCTCCGGGAAGGCCGGGATGTACATGTCGGTGGCGAGCGGGCCGATCGCGCTGAGCGTGGTGAGCACGAGGATCACCATCGCGGTGACCTTGCTGCGGGTGCGGCTGAGCTGCTCTTCGTCGGGGAGGCGGGCCATCTCGTGGTCCGCCGGGTCCTCGAGCACGGGGATCGCGCCGGTGATGGTGGGGATCGCACCGGTGATCGTGGGGATGGACCCGGTGGTGGTGGGGATGGACTCGGTGGTGGTGGGGATGGATCCAGTGGTGGTGGGGATCGAGCCTGTGGAGGTCGGGGGCTCTTCGCGAGCGTCCTCGCGGGATGTGTCGTCGGCGGCGGGTGCCACGGAGGTCCTTTCACGGAGTGCAGACGTCGGGCCAGGAGGATCTCGGCGATCCTGCCTGGCCCGATCAGCAATCCTATAGGCGCGTCCGCGGCCCCGTACAGGTCCGCGGCACGCGCGCGCCGTCACACGGCGGGCTCCTCCCGCGCGGCCAGCCCCGCCTGGTAGCTGGGATCAGTGCGCTTCATCCAGCGGATCACTGCGGAGGTCACCGGGATCATCGCGTACTGCACAGCGACCTTGTACACGAACCCCAGGATCGTGTACTCAGCCCACTGCTCGATGCTGGTGATGCCGATCGCGACCGAGGCGATCGAGCAGAAGATGATCGTGTCCACCAGCTCGCCGAGGCCGCTCGAGGTGAACAGCCGGGCGATCAGGCCCCTCTCCCCCATGCGCCGCTTCATACGGGTCACCACGAAGGAGTTCAGGCTCTGCCCGGCGAGGAAGCCTGCGAGCCCGGCGAGCACCACGATCCAGACCGGCCCCAGAGCCAGTTCGAGAGCTTCCTGCTTGGCCAGCCCGTAGGCATCGGGGAACGGGGGCAGCGCGATGATCACCTGGTAGCTGATCGAGGCCAGGATGCTCACGGCGAAGGAGGTGATGATCGCGCGGCGCGCGCTGCGGGCGCCGTACAGCTCGGTGATGATGTCGCCGAGCACATAGGCCAGGGGGAAGAGGAAGAAGCCACCATCGGTGATGATCTCGAAGCCGGTGCCGGGGATGGTTCCGAAGCTGACGCCCTTGGCAGCGCCGATCCCTGAGAGCACGACCACGGTGACCATGGCGGCGAGGAGTATGTCGAAGTGAGAGCTGCCCCGGTCGGCGTAGACGGCGCCGGCCGGGCGTCCAGAGTGCTGGGCGGAGGGGGTGGGGGGTGTTTCAGTGTTCACCGGGGCAGGGTACACAGTGGGCCGGACCGACACCACGCGGGCCGGGCCAAGACCACGCGGTCAGGGCTCGGCCCGGCCGGTGCGATGGAGTCCGGTGGAGGCTCAGATGCCGTCGGCGCCGTAGTCGTACTCGCCGACGAAGCGCCCGAACTGCTCGTCGCTGCCGTGCCAGAGGTTCGAGTCGCCGGCGAAGGGGCCGGAGTCCGAGTACTGCCACATCTCCCAGCCCCACCAGCGGCCCGGCAACGTGCTGGGAGGTGAGGAGGAGTAGGAGGCGAGGAAGAGCGGGGAATTCTTCGGGGTCCACTCCCCCACCACGTCGTTCCACCAGTGGAGGTTCGTGTACAGCACCGGTCGGCGACCGGTCTGCTCACGGTAGTGATCGGAGAAGCCCACGATCCAGTCGCGCATCTCCTGCCGGGAGAGACCGTAGTCGCGCGGCAAGCCGCTGTACCCCTCGAAGTCGACCATGCCGGGCAGGGTGACGCCGTCTTCGCTCCAGCCGCCGCCGTTGTTGAGGAAGAAATCCGCCTGCTCCTCGGGGCCTCCGGAGTCGGGGCGCGCGAAGTGGTAGCCGCCGCGCACGAGGCCCGCGTTCCCGGCACCGGTGTACTGGTGATTGAAGGCAGGGCTGCGGTAGCTGCGGCCCTCGGTTGCCTTCACGTAGGCGAAGCGGGAGCCGAGCTCGGCCTGGGCGGCCCAGTCGACCTCCCCCTGCCAGCCGGAGACGTCCTGGCCGTAGATGCCGGCGGCATTCGCCGCTGGGGCTGCCAGCGCGGCCGTGCCGGCGCCGAGGGCCGCGGCGCCGAGGACCCCTCCGCGCAGGACGGACCGGCGCGAGGCACCGACGGGATCGGCGGGAACGGGAGGAGGGGTGAGATGGCGTGGTCGATAGGACGACATGGCGTCTCCTGGGGAAGCGGGGAAGCTGGGGAAGCAGGAACAGTCAGTGCGACGACCGTCACACCGCCGCCACCGTACGCGGAACCGCTCCCCCATGGGGTCCGCAGCTGCAGAACTCGGCGTGTCGCGACGAATCGGGCAGACCGCGCCGAAGCGGGCCCACAGCCGTGTCCCGGCGCTCAGCCCTCTCGGGGCACTCAGTCCGCGCGCGGCGCTATGAAGGCCTGCAGCGTGCCCAGGATGGTGGTCGCGGCGAGCTCGGTGACGTCGCGCTGCTCCATGTGCTCGCGCAGCATGAGGTCGATGAAGATGCCGATCAGCAGTTGCGCGAGATCCTCCGGCGCCAGCAGTGCGCGTGCCCCGGTTGCCTCGAGCCGCATCGAGAGCATGGCGCCGATCTCGTTCCGCAGCCGTTCACGCTGCACGGCGAGCTCCACCCGCATCTGCTCGTCCCGCAGCGAGTGCGCGATCGCATCGGAGTAGAGCAGGTACCACTGGCGGCCGAAGGGTCGGATCCCCTCGAACACCGCGAGCATCACGTCGGCATCGTCAAGGTCGGGAAGGCGCTGGGAGTTCTGTGCCGACGCCTGGGTCACCGCGTCCTCGACGGAGCTGTTCGCGATGCCGATGAGCTCCGCGGTCACCTCGTCGAACAGCGCGGTGAAGACCTCCTCCTTGGTGGAGAAGTTCGAGTAGAAGGCTCCGCGGGTGAACCCGGCCGCCTTGGCGAGGTCGTCGACCGTCGCGCCGTCGACGCCCTTCTCGACGAAGACCTCGAGCGAGGCCCGCACGAGCTTCGCGCGCGTGTTCTCCCGGCGCCGGGTGCCGGCGGATTCGGGCAGCGGCTCGAACAGATCGCTCATGGCTCCTCATGGGGATGCGGTGGGACAGGTTGCGGCAGGGCAGGGCGGGTGGGATGACTCTCACCCCGGTGATGCTCAGGGGACGTTGATGTCCGTGAGGACCAGCCGATACTATCGCACCGATACGTTCGTGTATCGAATGCGTGGGCGTCTCCAGTGGGGCGGTCCGACGTCTCCCCCTGCTCGTGCCCGTCCTGGAGGTCGCGTGTCCTCGTCCCTGTACCGCCTCGGTCGTCTGATGGCCTCCCTGCGCTGGAAGATCGTCGGCGCCTGGGCCGCGCTGCTGCTCATCGTGGGCGGCCTCGCCGTGGGCCTCGGCGGCACCTTCGCCACCGACATCCAGATCCCCGGCACCGAGGGACAGCGCGGCATCGATGCCCTCGCCCAGCGCTTCCCGGAGCTGGGCGGCACCGCCGGCCAGGTGGTGCTGGTGGCCCCCGACGGCACCACGGTCGATGAGCATCAGGACCAGATCGAGACGCTCATGGAGGAGATCGCCGCCGTCGACGGCGTCGCCGCCGCCCCCTCCCCCTTCGACGAGCTCTCTCCCGGCACCCGCACCGAGGACGACACCGCGATCATCGCCCAGTTCCAGATGGAGCCCTATGACGGCGAGTACCCCGCGGAGTCCATCGCCGAGATCACGCAGCTGATCGAGGAGGCGGAGACCCCGTCGCTCGAGACCCACGTCGGAGGCCAGGTGCTCCAGAGCGCCGAGATCCCCTTCGGCGCCGGAGAGGTGATCGGCGTCATCGTCGCGCTGCTAATCCTCGCTATCGTGTTCCGCTCGCTGGTCCCCGCGGTCATCCCGATTATCACCGCGATCGTCGGCGTCGGCGTCTCGATGCTCGCCCTGGTCGCACTCTCCGCCGGGGTCGAGATCCCCTCGGTGACCACCGCGCTCGGCGCGATGCTCGGCCTCGCCGTCGGCATCGACTATGCCCTGTTCATCCTCTCGCGCCACCGCGACCAGCTCAGCCAGGGCGATGACGTCCACGAATCGATCGGCAAGGCCCTGGCCACCTCCGGCAGCGCCGTGATCTTCGCCGGCCTGACCGTGATCGTCGCGCTGGTGGGCCTGTTCATCACCGGCATCCCCTTCCTCACCGTGATGGGCGTCGCCGCAGCGGCGACCGTTGCCCTGTCCGTGGTCGTCGCCCTGACCATGCTCCCGGCGATGATGGGGATCCTCGGTGAACGTCTGCGCCCGCGCAGGATCCGCCGGGCCATGGCAGAACACGGCGGGACGCTGCCGGCCCCGGAGCCGGACGCGCGACCCCGTCGGAGCTTCGGCCGCACCTGGGTGCGCCTGGTGACCAAGGTGCCCGCGCTCACGATCCTGCTGGTGATCATCGGCGTCGGCGCCCTCGCGATCCCGATCAAGGACCTCGAGCTGGCACTGCCCGATCTCGGCACCGAGCCGCAGGGCACCTCCGCCCGCGACACCTATGACCTGGTCGCCGAGGAGTTCGGCCCCGGCTACAACGGACCCCTGCTGGTCACGGCCGACATCATCAACACCACCGATCCGCTCGGCGTGGTCGACGAGCTGGAGAGCGACATCGCCTCCCTCGACAACGTCAAGGAGATCCAGATGGCGACCCCCAACCGGGGTGCCGACATGGCGGTGGTGGTCGTGGTCCCCGACGGCGGGCCCACCGACCAGTCCACCAAGGACCTGGTCGCCGAGCTGCGCGGCAGCGCCGACGGCTGGGAGGACGAGCTGGCGATCTCCGAGGTGACGGTCACCGGTGCGACCGCCGTCGGCATCGACGTCACCGACAAGCTCTCCAGTGCTCTGCTGCCCTTCGCACTGTTCGTGGTGGGCCTCTCGCTGATCCTGCTCGCCCTCGTGTTCCGCTCCATCTGGGTGCCCATCAAGGCTTCCGTGGGCTATCTGTTCTCGGTCGCCGCGGCCTTCGGCGTGACCTCGATGGTGTTCGAGTACGGCTGGTTCAACGGACCGCTGTTCGTGCACGTCAACGGCCCCGTCGTCTCCTTCATGCCGATCATGGTGATGGGCGTGCTGTTCGGCCTGGCCATGGACTACGAAGTCTTCCTGGTCTCCCGCATGCGCGAGGAGTTCGTGCACACCGGCGATGCCCGCGGCGCGATCGAACGCGGCTTCACCGCCAACGCCCCGGTGGTCACTGCCGCGGCACTGATCATGGTCGCGGTGTTCGCCGGCTTCGTCACCTCCGGCTGGTTCATGCTGCAGCCGATCGCCGTGGCGCTCGCGGTGGGGGTGCTGGTCGATGCCTTCGTGGTGCGGATGACCTTCGTCCCCGCAGTGCTCGCGCTGCTGGGACGGCATGCCTGGTGGCTGCCGGGATGGCTGTCCCGCGCGCTGCCCACGGTCGATGTCGAGGGCGAGGGGCTGGCCGCGGTGCTCGAGCACCGCCGCTGGACCGGGGAGCACGGCGAGCACGCGCTGCGTCTGGACCAGGTCGTCGCGCCTCTGCTCGGTGCCTCCGGCACCGTGGGTCCGCTCACCGGCTCCATCGCCCCGGGCACCCTGCTGGTGGTGCGCGCGCCCGACGACGCCGCGCGCGCGACCTTCCTCGCGCTCGCCGCGGGTCGCCACACCCCGACCTCCGGCATCCTCGCCGTCCATGACCGCCTGGCCCCTGACGATCTCGGGGCGATCCAGGGACGTGCTCACTGGATCGGCGCCGGCGCACCTGTCGCGCACCGGCTGGTTGAGATCGATGGCCACGGCATCGGCCGGGCGGTGATCGTCATCGAGCAGATCGAGGATCTCGCCCACGCCGCCGCTGTCAGCGACGACACCCTCATCGAACGCCTCGACGCACTGCTGGAGAAGGGCGCCACGGTGGTCGTCGGCTCCCGCACCGACCGTCCCGTCGACGCCGAACGCCACCTGTCCGGGAGCCTGCGCGATCCGCGCCGGCTGCTCGCCCTGTCCGTCCAACGCTCCACCGCGTCGTCTCCAGACACCGCGTCCTCCCTCGAAGGAGCCCTCGCATGAACCGCCTCACGCATCCCCGCACCCTGATCGTCGTCCTGGTGCTGCCGCTGCTGGTGGCCGCACTGGGCATGTGGGCGCTCAGCGGGCGCGTGGACCGCCTGGACACGGTGCCCGCCGCGGTCGTGAACCTCGATGCGGGCGCTGAGATCGAGAACGCCGACGGCGAGGTCCAGACCGTCCCCTTCGGCCGGCTGCTGGCCGGGTCCCTGACCCAGCCCGGCACCGTCGAGGGGCAGGACGCCCCCGACACCACCGGCTTCGACTGGCAGCTGACCAGCCAGGATGATGCCGCGCAGGGTCTCCAGGACGGCACCTACTCCGCCGTGGTGGTGATCCCGGAGAACTTCTCCCAGGATCTGGCCACGATCGGCACCCCCGAGGCCACCCAGGCGATCCTCGAGGTCACCACCAACGACGCCAGCGGCCAGATCAACGCCCTGGTGGGCACTGCGGTCGCCGAGGCGTCCGCCTCCACCATGGGTGGGCAGATGGCACAGCAGTACCTCGACGGCCTCTACCTCGGCTTCAACGACCTCGGCGAGGGCTTCCGCGATGCCGCCGACGGTGCGCAGGACCTCTCCGAGGGCACCAGCGATCTGGACAGCGGCACCCAGGAGCTCGCCGAGGGCACCCGCACCCTGGCCGACGGGACCGAGAAGGCGGCCGAGGGCGCGCACGAGTTCTCCGGCGGGGTGTGGACCTTCGCCGACGGCACCTGGCAGGCGGCCGACGGGACCCGCACGCTCGCCGATGGACTCGACGAGCTGGCCACCGGCAGTGAGGATCTCGCCGACGGCGTCCTCGGACTGCAGGACGGCATGAACGGCACCGACGGCCAGCCGGGCCTGCTCGATGGCGCCTCGCTGCTCGCTGCCGGAGTGGAAGGCGACGGCACCGCGGAGAACCCGGGTCTCGAGGCCGGCGCGGACCAGCTCGCCACCGGCATCGAGCAGTTCGCGGACGGCGTCTCCCAGGCCGGAACCGCGGTCACGGGCGACGGCACCGCGGAGAACCCCGGCCTGGTCCCCACCGCGCAGGGCGTCGCAGAGGGCACCGCGGAGCTCGGCCAGGGCGCGCAGCAGGCCGCCGACGGGCTCGCCGGCACGCCCGAGCAGCCGGGCCTCGCCCAGGGCGCGCAGGGAGTGGTCACCTACGGCGAATCCGTGGAAGAGATCGCCGGCGGGATCGACGGGCTCGTGCAGGGCGACGGCACTGCGGAGAATCCCGGCATGACCGCACTGTCCGACTCCATGCAGGAGTCCGCGTGCAGCCTCGCCGAGCGCTACCCCGATGATCCTGAGGCCCAGGGCCTGTGCCAGCAGGCTGGAGGGATGACCGGCTATGTCTCCGGGGTGGGCGAGGCCGCCGGCGGTCTCGACACCATCGTGAACGGTGACGGCACCGTCGAGAACCCCGGTCTGACCGCCACCGCGCAGGGTGTGGGCGACGGCGCGACGACCGCTGCCGAGGGCGTCCAGCAGATCGCCGACGGCATCAACGGCACCGACGAGCAGCCGGGCCTGGTCCAGGGCACCGAGGGCGTGGTGACCTACGCCCAGGGCATCGCGTCCGCCGTCGACGGGGACGGCACCGCCGAGAACCCCGGGCTCACCGCGGCCGCGCAGCAGCTCGCCGCCGGCGCCCGCACCAGCGCCGACGGCGCCGGAGAACTGGTGAACGGGGTGAGCGGCCTGCATGACGGGCTGGTGCGGTATGCCGACGGCGTCGACCAGCTCGCGGAGGGCTCCTCGCAGCTCGCCACTGGCACCCGGACCAGCGCTGATGGCGCCGGAACCCTCGCCGATGGCACCGATCAGCTGGCCGAGGGGGCGACCGAGCTCGGCACCGGCGCGCAGCAGCTGGCGCAGGGCAATCAGCAGCTGGCCGATGGCTCCGGGGAGCTCGCGGAGGGCACTGAGGAGCTGGCCGAGGGCACCACCGGGCTCGCGGAGGGCACCGAGGAGCTGGCCGGCGGTCTGCGCGAGGGCGCGGACTCCGTGCCCTCGTACACCGAGGCCGAGCGCACCCGGATGGGTGAGATGGCCGCCGCTCCCGTCGGCACCGAGGTGGAGCGGCAGAACGAGGCGAACGGGGCGGATACCGCCACCTTCCCCTTCGTCACCGCGCTCGCGCTGTGGCTGGGCGCCTTCGGCACCTTCCTGCTGCTGCCGGCGCTGCGGCGCAGCCTGCTGGACCGGGCGCTGCCGATGTGGCAGGTGGTGCTGCGCTCGCTGGCACCGGCGCTGCTGATCGCGGTGGTGCAGACCGTCGCGGTGCTGTCGGTGCTCACCGCCATCGGCATCTCGCCGCTGTCCCCGCTGTCGGTGGGACTGGTGGCCTTCGCCGGGGCGGTCATGTTCGCCGCGCTGCACCAGATGCTGCTGACGCTGCTGGGCGATCGCATCGGCCGGATCTCTTCGATCGTGCTGATGGTGCTGCAGGTGGTGACGCTGGTGGGGATCGTGCCGGTGCAGACTGCTCCGGAGCTGCTGCAGTCGATCGGCTCGCTGATGCCGCTGTCGATCGTCACCCAGGGCCTGGTCCATGCGGCGCTCGGCGGGTCGCTGGTGAGCACCTCGAGCACCCTGCTGGGAATCGTTGCGTGGGCGGCGGTGTCGCTGCTGCTGACCCTGGTGGCCTCGCGCAGGGCCCGCTTCGCGCGGCGTTCCGTGCGGGTGGGCGCGGGGGCGGTCCCGGCGGCTGCCTGACGGGAGCAGTCACTGGAAGTCCCTGCTCACTGGAAGTCCCTGGACCTGCCCGCTGCGACCAGGTCCAGGGCGGTGACGTCGTCGGCGACGAGGTTCACCGCGCCGGTGCGGTTCTCCACGATGCCGCGCAGCACGATCGACCGGGCGGTGCGCAGCAGGGCCCGGTGCCGTACCCAGAACCCCTGGGAGCAGACCACGTTGAGGATCCCGGTCTCGTCCTCGAGGCTGAGGAAGGTGACGTTCCCGGCGGTCGCGGGGCGCTGGCGGTGGGTGATCACCCCGGCGACCCGGATCCGGGTCGAGTCCTCCGCCTCGCGGGTGCCGGCGATCGAGAGCACCCCGTCCCTCGTGAGCTGCTTCCGCAGCAGCGCCATCGGGTGGTCATCCAGGGTGATGCCGGTGGCCCAGGCGTCGGCGGTGGCGAGCTCCGCCTCGCTCATCCCCGGCAGCATCGGCGCCTGGGCACCGATTGCGAGATGCGGCAGGGTGCCCGGGGATTCCTGCGCGGCGGCGCCCGCGGCCCACAGAGCCTGCCGACGCGAGCTCGCCAGCGCATCGAGCGCCCCGGCCGTGGCCAGTGCCTCGAGCTGCCGAGCGGTCAGCCGCACCCGGCGGGCCAGATCCGGGACCGAGACGAACACCCCACCGCGCTCCCGCTCCCCCGTGATCATCTCCGCGGTCTCGGTGCTGATGCCGCGCACCTGATCCAGGCCCAGCCGGATCGCCGGACCGGCCGCAGCGGTCTCCCCCTGGATCTGCTCCCGCGGCGGATCCACCCGGTAGCCGTGATGCTCCTCGTCGGTCTCCAGATCGGTGCGGGCGCGGCTGCGGAGCACATCGGGCCCGCGGGTGAGCACGCCATGCCGGCGGGCGTCCGCGACCAGCGACTGCGGGGAATAGAAGCCCATCGGCTGGGAGCGCAGGAGCGCCGCGGTGAACGCGGCCGGGTAGTGGCACTTCAGGTAGGAGCTCGCGTAGACGAGGTACGCGAAGGAATACGCGTGCGACTCGGGGAAGCCGTAGTTGGCGAAAGCCAGCAGCTTGCGGTGGACCGCGTCGGCGTCCTCCCCCACGATCCCGTGCTTGGCCATCCCCTCGAACAGCGCGTCGGAGAGCTCGAGCATCTTCTGGGTGGAGCGCTTGGAGCCCATCGCGCGGCGCAGCTGATCGGCCTGGGCGGGGGTGAAGTCCGCGACGTCGACCACCATCTGCATCAGCTGCTCCTGGAACAGCGGGATCCCGAGCGTGCGGCCCAGGGACTTCTCCAGCCGCGGGTGGAGGAAGGTGACCTCCTCCTCCTTGTTCCGGCGCCGGATGTAGGGGTGCACGCTTCCGCCCTGGATGGGGCCGGGCCGGATCAGCGCCACCTCCACCACCAGGTCGTAGAACTCCCGGGGCCGCAGCCGCGGGAGGGTGGAGATCTGGGCGCGGGACTCCACCTGGAACACGCCCACGCTGTCCCCCTCGCACAGCATGTCGTAGACCGCCTCGTCCTCCTGCGGCAGGGTGCGCAGCTCGAAGTGCTGGCCGTGGTGCTCGGCGATGATCCGCAGCGCATGATCCAGCGCGGTGAGCATCCCCAGCCCCAGCAGGTCGAACTTCACCAGGCCCGCGTCGGCGCAGTCCTCCTTGTCCCACTGCAGCACGGAGCGGTTCTCCATCGCGGCCCACTGCACCGGGCACACCTCGATCACCGGCCGGTCGCACAGCACCATCCCGCCGGAGTGGATGCCGAGGTGGCGGGGGGCGTCACGCAGCTGGTGGGCGAGCTCGACCACGTCGGCGGGGACGTCCGCATAGGCGAGGGAGGAGAAGGAGCGCTCGATCCGCTTGGCGAAGGCGTCCTGCGCGCCGGGGTCGTAGCCGAGCGCCCGAGCCGCGTCGCGCACCGCGAGCCGGGCCCGGTAGGTGATGACGTTGGCGACCTGGGCGGCGTTCTCCCGCCCGTAACGGTCATAGACGTGCTGGATCACCTCCTCGCGGCGGTCGGAGGCGATGTCGATGTCGATGTCCGGCGGGCCGTCCCGCTCGGGGGCCAGGAACCGTTCGAACAGCAGGTGGTGGCCGACGGGCTCGACCGCGGTGATCCCCAGCGCGTAGCAGACGGCACTGTTGGCGGCCGAGCCCCGGCCCTGGGCGAGGATCCCCTCCCCGGCGCAGAAGTCGACGAGCTCGTGGACGATGAGGAAGTAGCCGGGGAAGTGCAGGTCGATGATGACCTTCAGCTCGTGGTCGATCTGCGCCCACGCCCCCGGGATCTGCTCGGGACGCTCTGCCGTCGGGCGCGGTCCGTAGCGCTCCTGGCCCTCGATCTCCACCAGCTCCACCAGCCAGCTGGCCTCGTCGTGCCCGGAGGGCACCGGGAATGGCGGCAGATCCGGGGCCAGCAGCCGCAGGTCGAAAGCGCAGTCCCGTCCCAGCCGTGCCGCCTGCGCGATCGCACTGGGATAGCGGGGCAGCAGCTGGGCCATCTCCTCGCCGCTGCGCAGGTGCGCGGGACGGGAGGAGAGGTGGGGATCAGCCTGGGCGAGCGGCACTCCGGCGCGCAGGGCGGCGTGGGTGTCCGCCAGGCGCTTGTCGGAGGGGCGGGCGTAGTGGGCGTTGGTGCTCGCCACCAGCGGCAGGGAGACCGCATCGAGCCCGTGGCTCTCGCGCACCAGGCGGGCGCCCTGGGCGAGCGCGTCGTGGAGTTCATCCGCCTCTCCCCCACCGCCGGCGATCAGCTCGACGGCGACGTTGCCGGGGCCGAACAGCTCCAGCAGTCGCGTGATGGCCTCCGCGGCCGCGTGGGCGGCCGCCTCGAGGTCCCCGACCTCCAGGTGCGGGGCCGCGGCCCGGGTCACCGAGCCTTTGCGGCAGCCGGTGAGGATCTGCCAGTGCCCCTCGCGGGCGAGCCGGGAGAGCTCGGCGAGCCGGTAGCGGGGGGCGGCCTTCTGCCTGCTGTCGAGGTGAGCGCGGGCGATCGCGGCCGAGAGCTGGCGGTAGCCGTCCGTGTCGCGCACCAGCACCAGCAGGTGCTCCCCCTCCGGGTCCGGCACGCCGGTCCGGGGAGCGGAGATGATCGGGGTGGTGCTCGCCGCGTCCGCCCCGGGTTCGAGGCCCAGGGTCAGCTCGGCCCCGAAGACGGTGGCGATCCCCGCCTCCGCCGCAGCCTTCGCGAAGCGCACCGCGCCGGGCAGCCCGTCGTGGTCGACCAGGGTGATCGCCCCCAGCGCCAGCCGGGCGGCCTGTGCGGCCATGTCCTCGGGGCTCGAGGTGCCGTCGAGGAAGCTGAAGTGGGAGTGGGCGTGCAGCTCCGCGTAGTCGACGGTGCGCTCAGGCCGGTAGGCGTCATCGGTGACCTGCCCGGTGTGCTCGATGACGACCGGCGGGGAGACCACCTCGGCGGGACGGTCCGAGAGGATCGCCTCGAGGTCCTTCCACGCGGGTGGGCCGAGGAACCAGCGGGCCATGCTCAGATCCCCCGTGCTGCCGCGCCGGAGTAGAGCGCGCGTGCCGCCCTGCTCGCCGTCTCTGCATCGGCGCCGCCGACGCTGCGCGCCTCATACCTCTGCTGGTTGCGCGCCCGGCGCATCTGGTCGAAGCGTCGGGCGCCCGACTGCCCCGGTGGCGTGGTCAGCACTGCTTTCAGGAAGCGACCGAGTGCTTCATGCTGCCCCGGGCCGTTGGTCGTCCGGTATCCGTAGGCGGCCAGGAGTGACTCCCCGACGTCATGCGCGGCGTCATAGGCGAGGTTGTAGCGGCTCTCGGCCCAGGTGAGGTTGTCGAGGTCATCGAGACGCCGGCGCGCCTTCTCCAGGAACAGCTCTGCACGTCTCAGGTCGACAGGCACCTGTTCTAGGCGATGTGCGGTGACGAGCGCGTTGATGACCTGGCTCTGCGCGGTCTCAAGTGGGGTCAGGGCCATGGCAGCTCTCCGAGGACGGGGACGGTGGGACTGTTCCGCACCTGGGTGTGGAACCCCGAGTCACGGTCGAACTCGGCGCGGGTGGCGATCGTGGGATTCACCGGACGGCGCACGATCTCCTCGACCCGTCCGCAGGCGTCATACACCTCATCGGGGTCGGGGGTCCCGATGACCAGGACATCGATGTCGTTCGGGGCAGGTCCGTCGACTCCTCGCATCCGGGCGGCGAAGGAGCCGTGCAGGAACGCGCTCTCGACTCCCTGGATCCGGGAGAATTCCTCCTTGAGCAGCACGACGGGTCCGGTGGTGATGAGCAGGATCTCGCGGAGCGGAGTGAAGAGCGGACTGTTCGGATCGGCGCGGAGCAGACGTGTGCGCCCCACCTGCCGTTCGGCCAGGATCCCGGCCTGGAGCAGGCGGGCGGCTTCCCGGTGCACGGTGGGATATGCCAACCCCGTCTGCTCGGCGAGCTGGGTGAGGTTGCGTTCCTCATCGTCGAGCATGAGCGCGGACAGCAGTCGGGCCTGGCCGTCCGACCGGAAGATCGGTGCAAGCAGAGGCGCTTCAGTTCTCATATAACGGAGGATATCCTCCATTATTGTGAGTCTCAAGGGGTTGATCACTGCTTCAGTCATAGAGTCCCTCCAGTGCCCAGTCGCCGGTCCGCGACAACGCGAGCACCGCGGTCTCCTCGGCGCTCGCGCCCCGCACGACCAGCTGCAGGCGGGCGGCGCGATGGCCGTCCCGGGCCCACCAGCGCTCATCGATCACCGTCGGGGCACCGTGGCCGAGCACCGGATAGCCGGAGCCGGCGCGCAGTCCCGCCCGTTGCAGGGCCGGAGCGCCGGGCGCGCTGACCAGCAGCTGAGCGGGCGGGGCGCTCAGCAGGCCGCGGGCGGTGACCACGACGGGCCGGCCGGAGGCGTCCTCGAGCCGCACCGCGGGCGGCTCGCGGAACACGGTGGCGGGTACCGGGCGCGGCAGGGAGCCGGGCCAGGGGCCGTCGCGGTGAGTGGGCTTCTCGCTGCGCCAGGGCACGAGCGTCACCTCCTCGGCGAGCAACCGCCCGCCTGTGAGGGCGGGGACCTGCACCGCGTCCTCTCCTGCCAGGCCCTGGGCTCGGGCGAGGGCGCGGGAGGCGCGCTGGGCCGCTTCCCCGGCGCTGCCCCACAGGGCGGGGGCGTTCTCCCCGGCCGGGGCGAGCTGCAGCGGGTGCAGACCGATCCGGGTGATCGCGCCGGTCGCGGGGCCGCCCAGGCGGGCGCGGGTGATCCAGCCGTCGCACTGCCAGCGGATGCGGTCCACGACATCGGCGGCGGTGAGCGCCCCGTCGTGCCGCCAGGTGCGCTCCATCTCCTCGCCGCTCTCGGTGCGGGCCACGATCCGCAGCCGGGTGCACACCAGGCCGTTCGCGACCAGCATCTCGTGCAGCTGCTCGGCCAGCGGGCGGGCGATGAAGGCCGCCTGGTCGGTGCGCACCAGCGGGGTCTCCAGCGTGGTCTCGGCGAGGATCGGCTGGGTGGGATGGTGCGCCGCAGGCGGGGTGGGCTCCTCACCGCGGGACAGCAGGTGCAAGGTCGCAACGTCGGGGCCGAAGCGGTCGGCGACGGCGGCCGACGGGAGGGCGGCGAGGTCCCCGAGGGTGGTGATGCCGAGGCGCTGCAGCAGGTCGACGGTCTCGGCGAGATCCAGCCTGCGTTCCGGGCGGGTGGCCGAGGGCTGGCCGCGATGTCCCCAGCCGGGGCCGACGGGCGCGCTGCGCAGGGTCGCGATCGGGTGCGGGGCGAGGTAGTCGGCGCTGCGCCCCTCGCGCACGATCCGCCCGCGCGGGGAGGCGAGCAGCGCAGCGAAGGGACCGTCGGCGATCCCGACGGTGCAGTCCCAGCCGGTGAGCTCGGCGACGGCGTCGAGGATCTGCTCCGCCAGGGGTCCCTCGCCGCCCTGGTGGCGGGCGGGGCCGCGGGCCGACATCAGCAGCACCCCGGGACGCAGCACATCGACCCCGGCGGCGATCGTATCCACCGCGGCGGCGACCAGCTCGAACAAGGCGGATTCGTGCTCCCGGTCCGCCTCCAGCACGAGCGCCTCGGGACAGGCGGCGCGGGCGGCGCGACGCTTCATCCCCGGCACCACCCCGGCCACCTGGGCGGCGGCCCCGGCATGGGTGACGCGGTGCTGGTCCAGCAGGATCACCGGAGCGACGGCGAGGTCGAGCACGGGCGGGGCCTCCCCCGCCGCAGCTTCTGCCTCGCTCTCGCTGCGGCGCTGGTGGCGGTCCAGCGCCGCCAGCAGCGGCCAGTCCGGGACGGTGACGGCGGCGGTGCGGGTCGCGGTGGGCGCTGCGGGGGTGGCGATCGCGAGGGGGGTCTCCGGTGCGCTCATCAGCTGGCCCTCCGCACCGGGTGCAGCAGACGCACCGGCTCCGTGCTCGCGAGGCTCCGCGCAGAGCTCTGCGTGACCTCTCTGCCCTGCGGAGCGTCCGCGATCATCCCGCGCACCTGGGGCAGCAGAACATCGGTGGTGCGATGCCCGGCGATCCCTCGCCCGTCGGCGGTGATCTCGAGGCGGCGCCTGCGCAGCCGGCCCGAACCGGTCCCGAGCCCTGCCCAGCCCTGGGTGGTGGCGCGCAGGGTGAGGTCGGCGCGGCCGGGCGGGGTGGCGGCGAGGACCAGGGTGTCGGCGGTGCGGGCGCGGTTCAGCAGACTGCGCCAGAGCGCGGGGGCGAGGTCCAGGTCGGGGCCGAGCACGAGCACGCCCACGCCGTCGGCCAGGGCGGAGAGCACCTGGGGGCGCTGGTCCCCGCCCGCTGGGGCGAGCGCGAGGCGGCAGGGATCCAGGCCGGCATCCAGGGCGGAGCGCAGGCCCAGGTCGGGCATACCGGCGATCGCGCACCAGGAGTCCTCCCCCACCGCGGCGACCGCGAGGGACAGGAGCAGCGAGGTGGTCGCGGCGCCCTCGATCGCCACGGAGCTGCCCGCGCGCAGGCTGCCGCGCGGGAACAGCGTGGCAAGAGGTCCCGGGACCGACAGGCGCGTGCCGAGGCCGTCATCGGCGGGCTCCACACGGGGTCCTGCGACAGACCCTGCGACAGAACCTGCGCCGGGCCCTGCGCCTGCCCTTGCGCCGGGCTGTGTGAGGGATGGTGCCGATGACTGCAGGGCGGTGCGGTCGATCCGGCCGCCCCAGCGTGCGGCGGAGCGCTCGGCAGCGCCCAGTGCGGCCCGAGCCCGGGACAGGCGCTGCTCACGTTCTTCCCGCTGGAGAGCTGTGCCCATCGTGTTTCCTCCTTCCGCCTCTCGCCGTCCCCCTCGCACATATGTTCGAACAGGGGTTCGAACTGTACGCCTCGGAGGGGTGGGGCTCAAGGTGCCCAGGCAGTGACTTCGAACGTACATGCGAAGCCTCGGGGAGGGGTGTGACAGATGGCGACGGGGTGGCCCCGGGGTGCAGGAGGCGGGAGCTGAGGGCTGGGTCGATCCGTGTGGGGGCTGGTATACATGCCGGTCATGAGCATCAGAATCCGCCGAGCCGTCGCTGAGGATCTCGACGCAGTGCGCTTCCTCGGCTTCTCGACGTGGCCTCCCACCTATGGGCAGCTCAAGGGTGCTCGCTATGTCCTCGACGCGCTGGACACCTACTGGAGCGCGGAGGCCCTGCGTGCTGCCATCGAGGCCGGTGACATCGACGTCGCGGAGACCGCGGAGGGGGTCGTGGGCATGGCCGAGGTCGCGGAGCTCGGGGACGACCTGGTCCTGTGGAAGCTCTACGTCCTGCCCTCGCAGCAGCGCTCAGGAATCGGGCATGAGCTGATCTCGGCCGCGAAGGATCGTGCGCGGGCGCGCGGCTGCGGCTTGCTCACCGAGTACGTCTCGGAGAACTCGAGCGCCGGCAGCTTCTACGCGCGGGAGGGGTTCGCCCCGACCGCCGCCCCGTGGCCCGGGACGGTAGCCACGTGGGTTCGCTGGCACTGCGATCCTCGCCCGGCTTTCAGCATCCGTCCCGCCGCTGCGGACGACGCCCACGGATGCGCGAGCGTGCATCACACGTCATGGGTCGAGACCTACTCCGAACTGCTTCCGGCATCGCACTGGGAGACCGACACGCTCGAGCAGCGTACTGCGACCTGGCAGAAATGGCTCGACGGCGGGGTCGCCGTGACCGTCGCGGAATCCGCTGACCAGATCATCGGCTTCGCCATTGCACATACGGGGCGGCAGATCGGTCCTCATACGCCGGTGCGCGACCGAGAGCTGTATTCGCTCTATGTGCTCTCCGCGCATCACGGCAGCGGGGCCGGCCAGATCCTGCTCGACGCGGTACTGCCTGCCGACGTCCCGGCCCAGCTCTGGGTCGCCGCGGAGAACCCCCGTGCGCGCCGGTTCTACGAGCGCAACGGCTTCATTCCCGATGGTGCCCGTCACGTCGATGAGACGCTCGACCTCGCCGAGGTCCGGCTCGTCCGCTGACGCTCTGCCGCACCGCTCTTGCGCTTCCCGACCGACCTGCAGAAGGGTATCCCCGCATGGATCTGAGCCTCCGACGTGCGGAGCAGCACGACCTCCCCGCCGCGCAGAAGGCACCGACCTCAGCCAGTTCCGACTCTCGAGCGCGTGCTGTGAAACGACGCTGACGCGCGGAGCGCAGCATTCGCGGCCAGGAGGGCATCCATGGTCTCCGTGGCCAGAGCTCTTCACAAACCCCCCACCATCACCCCTCCTGAGTCGTATCGCGCCGCAGTAGCGTTCACCAGATCGGCAGATTCTGGCGCAAGGGGGGCACCGTGGAGAAGACGATCGACAGGTTCCAGGTATTGATCGCCATTCTTGCCGTGGCCTTGATCATCGGACTGCCGATAGGTCTCTTTTTCCGGCTCTTCGCGGTTCGTGGTGAATGATCCTGCTGGGGCGGGTATTCACGCTACGG
>NZ_JBQDLF010000041.1:0-38679 GCF_052095815.1 Brachybacterium sp.
AGGGCGTCAAGGGCATCGACTTCGCCTTCGTCGGCGGCAAATGGGCCAACCCCTTCTGGCAGGTCTGGGACCTGCTGATGCTGTGGCTGGGCCTGATCCACGGCGGCAACGGCGTGCGCACGATCATCAACGACTACGCGCGCGGTGATCGTCTGCGGATGGTCCTGAAGGGCCTGCTGTACTTCGCCGTGATCGTGACGATCATCCTGGGCACCCTGGTGATCTTCACCTTCGAGCCCTGCCCGGTCGGCGCCGAGCCGAGCCTGCTGCCCTCCTTCTGCGAGGGCTGACGCCCCCGGGGCGGTCGATCCCATCGGCCGCCCCTCCACTCTTCCCGGTCGACCCGAAACGGAGCAGTCACCAGACATGCAGACCCATAATTACGACGTGGTGATCGTCGGCGCCGGCGGTGCCGGCATGCGCGCGGCCCTGGAGTCCTCGAAGAACTCCCGCACCGCGGTCGTCACCAAGCTCTACCCCACCCGCTCCCACACCGGCGCCGCCCAGGGCGGCATGTGCGCCGCCCTCGCCAACGTCGAGGACGACAACTGGGAATGGCACACCTACGACACCGTCAAGGGCGGTGACTACCTGGTCGACCAGGACGCCGCTGAGGTGATGGCCAAGGAGGCCATCGATGCGGTGCTCGATCTGGAGAAGATGGGCCTGCCGTTCAACCGCACGCCCGAGGGCAAGATCGACCAGCGACGCTTCGGCGGGCACACCCGCGACCACGGCGAGGCTCCGGTGCGCCGCTCCTGCTACGCCGCGGACCGCACCGGTCACATGATCCTGCAGACGCTCTACCAGAACTGCGTGAAGCAGGAGGTCGAGTTCTTCAACGAGTACTACGTGCTCGATGTGCTGATGACCGGAGACCCGCGCAGCGACGAGGGTGTGCGCGCCTCCGGCGTGGTCACCTACGAACTCGCCACCGGCGAGCTTCACATCTTCCGCGCGAAGTCCGTCATCTTCGCCTCCGGCGGCTTCGGCAAGATCTTCAAGACCACCTCGAACGCCCACACCCTCACCGGTGACGGCCCCGCGATGGCCTTCCGTCGCGGCATCCCGCTGGAGGACATGGAGTTCTTCCAGTTCCATCCGACGGGCCTGGCCGGGCTGGGCATCCTGCTCTCCGAGGCGGCCCGCGGCGAGGGCGGCATCCTGCGCAACAGCGAGATGGAGCGCTTCATGGAGCGCTACGCACCCACGCTCAAGGACCTCGCCCCCCGTGACGTGGTGGCACGCGCGATGGCGAACGAGGTGCGGCAGGGCCGCGGCGCCGGTCCGAAGAAGGACTACGTCTACCTCGACCTCACTCACCTCGAGCCCTCGCACATCGATGCGAAGCTCCCGGACATCACCGAGTTCGCCCGCACCTACCTCGGGGTCGAGCCGTACACGGATCCGATCCCGGTGTTCCCCACCGCGCACTACGGCATGGGTGGCATCCCCACCAACATCCGCGGTGAGGTGCTCCGCAACGCGACCGACGTGATCCCCGGCCTGTACGCCGCCGGGGAGACCGCCTGCGTCTCGGTCCACGGCGGCAACCGCCTGGGCACCAACTCGCTGCTGGACATCAACGTCTTCGGGCGCCGCGCCGGCATCGCCGCCGCGGAGCACGCCGCGGAGGTCGAGCTGGCGGAGATCCCGGAGGGGCTCGAGGCGCCGACCGTCGAGCTGCTCGAGCGGCTGCGCGACCGCCCGGCGACCGAGGACCGCATCGCCGACATCCGCAGCGCGCTGCAGGAGACGATGGACGCGAACGTCCAGGTGTTCCGCACCGACGAGACCTGCCGCCAGGCCCTCGCCGACATCAAGGCGCTCAAGAAGCGCTATGAGACCGTCGCCATCCAGGACAAGGGCCGCCGGTACAACCTCGACCTGATGGAAGCCGTGGAGCTCGGCTTCCTGCTGGACCTCGCGGAGATCGTGGCGCTCGGCGCGCTCGAGCGCAAGGAGTCCCGCGGCGGCCACTTCCGTGAGGATTACGAGGCGCGCGACGACGTCAACTTCCTCAAGCACACCATGGCCTATCGCACCCTCCCCGAGGAGGAGGGCCTCGAGGGCACCTCGATCCGTCTGGGCACCAAGCCCGTCGTGATCACCCGTTACGAGCCGAAGGAGCGTACGTTCTGATGACTGCCGTCGCTGAGAAGCCGGAGGCCGACGCCACGGCCGGTGAGGTCCCCTCGTTCCAGGTCACCCTGCGCATCGCTCGCTTCAACCCCGAGGACGACAAGGGCACCCACTGGGAGGACTTCACCGTCACCATGCACGGCACCGACCGGGTGCTCGATGCGATGCATGAGGTCAAGTGGCACCAGGATGGTTCGCTCACCTTCCGCCGCTCATGCGCCCACGGGATCTGCGGTTCGGATGCGATGCGGATCAACGGCCGCAACCGTCTGGCCTGCAAGACGCTGCTCAAGGACCTCGACATCGACAAGCCCATCACCATCGAGCCCATCAAGGGCCTCCCGGTGGAGAAGGACCTGATCGTCGACATGGAGCCGTTCTTCGACTCCTACAAGGAGGTCATGCCCTTCCTGGTCGCCAAGGGGCAGGAGCCCAGCCGCGAACGGCTGCAGACCGCCGAGGAGCGCGAGCGCTTCGACGACACCACGAAGTGCATCCTCTGCGCCGCGTGCACCTCCTCGTGCCCGGTGTTCTGGACCGACGGGCAGTACTTCGGCCCCGCCGCGATCGTCAACGCGCACCGCTTCATCTTCGACTCGCGCGATGACGCCGGTGAGCAGCGACTGGAGATCCTGAACTCCAAGGAGGGCGTGTGGCGCTGCCGCACCACCTTCAACTGCACCGAGGCGTGCCCCCGCGGCATCCAGGTCACCAAGGCGATCGCCGAGGTCAAGCAGGCCGTGATCCGCGGCCGCGTCTGAGCCACCGGCTCCCGGGCCTGCCGGGCCCATGAATGTGCGCTGGGGACTGATGTTCGAGAGATCATCGGTCCCCAGCGCACATTCGTCGTCTCAGGGATGCATGGGCACAGAGGGCGGCTCAGGAGTAGCTGACCACCAGCGGGGCGTGATCGGACCAGCGCGTGTCGTAGCTCGGCGCACGATCCACCTGCGCGGAGGTCGCCTTCGCGGCCAGGCTCTCGGTGGCGAGCTGGTAGTCGATCCGCCAGCCCGCATCGTTGTCGAAGGCCTTCCCCCGCTGCGACCACCAGGTGTAAGGGCCAGGGCCGTCACCGTGGAGGGTGCGGTGCACGTCCACGTACCCGGCGGCGGTGGTGAGGCGATCGAGGTATGCGCGCTCCTCGGGCAGGAACCCGGCGGACTTCAGGTTGCCCTTCCAGTTCTTGATGTCCCACTCGGTGTGGGCGATGTTGATGTCCCCGGTGAGCACCACGTGGCGGCCGTCGCCCCGCAGCCACTCCAGGCGCTCCATCATCACGTCGAGAAAGGAATATTTGTCGATCATCGTCTGCGGCTTCTCGGTGTTGCCCGAGTGCATGTAGCAGGAGATGACCGTCATCGTGGTGCCGTCTCCCAGCGGGTCCTCGAGGTCGGCCTCGAGCCAGCGGCCGGTGTGGGCATCCTCGTCGAGGCCGGGCAAGCCACGGCGCACACCGGCCAGGTCGATGCGCTCCAGGGAGGTGCGGGCGGCGATCGCCACCCCGGCGCGTCCCTTCAGCTGCGAGGCCTCCCCCACGATGGACCAGCCCTCCCCCACGAGGCCGGCGAGCAGCTCCTCCGGGGCGCGCACCTCCTGCAGGGTGATGACGTCCGCCGGAGTGGAGGCGAGCCAGTCGGCCATCCCCTTCCGAGCGGCGGCACGCAGTCCGTTGACGTTGACGGTCGCGACTGTCAGGCTCACGCGGGCACCTCGATCCCGGCGGCGCGCTCGGCCGCCTCGACGACATTCTTCAGCAGCAGCGCACGGGTCATCGGCCCGACGCCACCGGGGTTGGGGCTGATCCAGCCGGCGACTTCGGCGGCGGCAGGATCCACGTCACCCACGAGCTTCGCCCTGCCACCCTCGGGATCCTCCTGACGGGAGACCCCGACGTCGAGCACGATCGCGCCGGGTTTGACGTCTTCGGCACGGACCAGGTGGGCGGCGCCGGCGGCGGCGACGATCACGTCGGCACGGCGGAGGTGGGACGGAAGATCCGTGGTCCCGGTGTGGCACAGTGTGACGGTCGCGTTGTGCTCGCGGCGGGTCAGCAGCGCGCCGATGGAGCGGCCGACGGTGATGCCGCGGCCGACGACCACCACGTCCTTGCCGCGGAAGTCCTGGCCGTGGCGCCGCACCAGCTCGATCACGGCGCGCGGGGTGCAGGGCAACGGGGTGTCGATCTCGGTGTAGGCGTTGAGGATCAGGCGCCCGAGGTTCGTCGGGTGCAGCCCGTCGGCGTCCTTGGCCGGGTCGATCCGTTCGAGGATCGCATCGGTGTCGATCTGCTTCGGCAGCGGGAGCTGCACGATATATCCGGTGCAGGCGGGGTCGGCGTTCAGCTCATCGACCACTGCCTCGACGTCCTCCTGGGTGGCATCCGCCGGGAGGTGCTTCTGGATCGAGTTCAGTCCGATCTGCTCGCTGTCGCGGTGCTTCCCGCGCACATAGGCGGCGCTGCCCGGATCTTCGCCCACCAGCACGGTCGCGAGGCCCGGGCGCTGATGCCCGCCCTCGACGAGTCGCGCAACGCGCTCGGCAAGCTCCTCCTTGATCGCTTTCGCGGTGGCCTTGCCGTCGAGGATCTGAGCTGTCATGGCGCTCCTAGGGTTCTCAGGGGTGGTGGGTGGTGCAGATGCTGCAGCGGGGTCCCTGGATGCAGGGACACGTGTGGGGCCCGGCGCGGTGTGCCGGGCCCCACGAGGCTGCTCAGTACTGCTGGAGATCGGCGTACAGCGGCTTCGCCTCGGCGAGTGCCGCGGTGCGTGCGCGCAGCGATTCGAGGTCCGCGCCACCGGTCAGGGCCAGGGCGATGACATCGGCGACCTCGGTGAACTCCTCGGCGCCGAAGCCGCGGGTGGCGAGCGCCGGGGTGCCGATGCGCAGGCCCGAGGTGACGCGCGGCGGGCGCGGGTCGTTGGGGACGGCGTTGCGGTTCACGGTGATCCCGGCCTCGTGCAGGCGGTCCTCGGCCTGCTGGCCGTCGAGCTCGCTGTCGACGAGGTCCACCAGCACCAGGTGCACGTCGGTGCCACCGGAGATCAGCTTCACGCCGGCCGCCTTGGCGTCCTCGGCCTGAAGACGATCTGCGAGGATCTTCGCGCCCTCGAGGGTGCGGGCCTGACGGTCCTTGAAGTCCTCGGTCCCGGCGATCTTGAGCGCGATCGCCTTCGCTGCGATGACGTGCATCAGCGGACCGCCCTGCTGGCCGGGGAACACTGCCGAGTCGATCTTCTTGGCCCACTTCTCCTTGCAGAGGATCATGCCGGAGCGGGGCCCGCCGATGGTCTTGTGGATGGTGGTGGAGACCACGTCCGCGTAGGGGACGGGGCTGGGGTGCAGTCCCGCGGCGACCAGTCCCGCGAAGTGGGCCATATCGACCCAGAGCACCGCACCGACCTCATCGGCGATCTCACGGAAGGCGGGGAAGTCGAGCTGGCGGGTGTAGGCGGACCAGCCTGCCACGATCACCTTGGGCTGCTCGGCGACGGCCAGCTCGCGCACCTTGGCCATGTCGATCTGGCCGGTCTCGGGCTCGGTCTCATAGGCGACGATGTCGTAGAGACGGCCGGAGAAGTTGATCTTCATGCCGTGGGTGAGATGGCCGCCGTGCGCCAGGGAGAGGCCCATGAGCTTGTCACCGGGGCGAGCCAGGGCGTGCATCACCGCGGCGTTCGCGGACGCACCCGAGTGGGGCTGCACATTGGCGTGCTCGGCGCCGAAGAGCTCCTTCGCGCGGTCGATCGCGATCTGCTCGGCGACGTCGACCTCTTCGCAGCCGCCGTAGTAGCGGCGGCCCGGGTAGCCCTCGGCGTACTTGTTCGTGAGCACGGACCCCTGTGCCTGCAGCACTGCACGGGGAACGAAGTTCTCGCTCGCGATCATCTCGAGCGTGCGCTGCTGGCGCGCCAGCTCACGGTCGAGCACCTGGGCGATGTCCGGGTCGAGCTCGGAGATGGACTGGTCGAGGACGTTCACAGGGCCTCCTGCAGTGTCGGGGCGGATCGGCGGTGGACGCCGTCCTGCCATCTTAGGTTGCAGGACCGGATCGCCGCGCGGCGGCTCAGAGTTCGAGGCCGAGCCTCACCGGTTCGGGGACCAGGTGCACGCCGAAAGCCTGTTCCACCCGCTGCTGGACATCCTGGGCCAGCGCCACCAGGTCATCACTGCTCGCACCGCCGCGGTTGGTCAGGGCGAGGGAATGCTTGGTGGAGACTGCGGCGCGTTCGCCGAGCGCATGTCCGCGTTCGATGCCGGCGTGGCTGATGAGCCAGGCGGCGCTGGTCTTCACCCGTCCGCCGTCGACCTCGTAGCGCGGCGCACCGTCGGGCAGCAGTGCCGCCTCCCCCGGCGCGAGGATCGGATTGGTGAAGAACGACCCGGCGCTCCAGGTGTCGTGGTCGAGCGGGTCCAGCACCATTCCTTTGTCGCCGCGGATCCGCAGCACTGCTTCCCGCACCGCGCTCATCGGGGCCCGCTCCCCGACCTCGACGCCGAGCGCCTGGGCGAGCTGGGCGTAGCGGATCGGGGCCGAGCGGGAGCCGATGGTGTGCTGGAAGGTCACCGAGAGCACGACGTAGCGGCCGGTGGCCGACGGCACCGGGCCCGAGTATCGGGTGCGCTTGAAGAGGCTGTCGCGGTAGGCGAATCCGCAGTCGGCGGCGAAGAAGGTACGCACCGCGTTCTTCTCCCGGTCCCAGGTGCGCACTCGGGAGATGGTCGAGGCGACCTCCTGCCCGTAGGCGCCGACGTTCTGGATCGGAGTGGCGCCGACGGTGCCGGGGATGCCCGAGAGTGCCTCGACCCCGACCATCTCGCGAGCGATCGCGTAGCGCACGGCGCGGTCCCAGTTCACCCCGGCGAAGTACTCGACGATGGCGCCGCCGCAGGTGGGGTCCAGCGGTGTGAGCTCGGCCGGGTCCACAGGGATGCCGTCCGGCTCACCGAAGGCGCCGACCTCGCAGGTGGCGTCCAGCAGCGGTGGGTCTTCCGGGTCCCGCAGGAGCACGACCGTGCCGTCGAACGGCGCATCGGAGGCGACCAGGTTCGAGCCACCGCCAAGCACCAGCAGAGGCTCGCCTGCGGCGTCGGCCGCGGCGACCGCCTCGATCACCTCATCGGCGGTGCGGGCTTCGATCAACTTGCGGATCTGCCCTCCGATCCGAAGGGTGGTCAGGTCGGAGAGCTTCATGCGGCATCGTTCCCGGTGCGGGTCTCGGAGGAGTCGACGGCCGGGAGTGCGAGGGTGGCACGGGCACGACCGAGCACCTTGGTGCCATCCACCTCCGCGGTGATGTCCACCCTGGCCGTCCGTGCGGCCTCATCGATCGCTGCGACGACGGCGCTCACCTCGAGGGTCACGGTGCCGGTCGCGGGCACCGGGATCGGATTCGTGAAACGGGTCGTGTAGGCACGCACAGCGGTGGGATCCGCAATCGCGTCGAGCAGCCCGGTGACCGCGACGCCCATGGTGAGCATGCCGTGGGCGATCACGCCCGGGAGCCCGGCCTCGGCGGCGACGGTGTCGTTGTAGTGGATGGGGTTGAAGTCCCCCGAGGCCCCGGCATATCGCACGAGCGTGTCGCGGGTGATCTCGTGCCGGGTACGGGCGAGCTCCTGGCCGATGACCAGGTCGGCGAGGTCCACAGGGGTGGGAGTGGTGGCGGTCATGTCTGCTCCTGGTTTCCGGGGAGGCGGGCGTGGCGAGGGAAGGCGCGGAGAGTGCGGCGGGCGCGGCGGGCGCGAGTCAGGCTCAGGCGCCGCGGACGACGAGCATGCTGCGCACGCTGGCGACATCGGAGCCGGCCTCATCAGTCAGGTCCACGCGGGTGGTGATCATCGAGTGTCCACCGGCGGCTCGGACCGCTTCGACGGTGAGGGTCGGCACCAGGCGGTCCCCGGCCACAACGGGTCGGTGGAGGGTGAAGGTTTCCTCCCCGTGCACCACCCGGCGGAAGTCGATGCCTGCGGCAGGGTCCTCGATGTACTGCGCCTCCGTGGCCTGTGCGAGGGATACCAGGAAAGTCGGCGGAGCGACCACGTCGGCGTGGCCAGCGCTGCGCGCGGCCTCGGCGTCTGTGTGCACCGGCGACCCGGCGCCGGTGGCGTGGGCGAATTCGATGATCTTCGCAGCGGAGACCGTGTGCACGGGTCCGGCCGGGTAAGTGCGCCCTGCGAAGGCGGGATCGGGGGTGGTGGTCACGATGTCTCCCGAGGTCGGGTCGGCGGGGCCGACGAATGTGGACCCCTCGATCATCTCACCGTCGGCGTGCGGTGGCGGTGCCTCGGCACGCTGGATCCCGTTTCTGTCACGGTGACCGAACCCATCGCCGCGACCAGGTCCGGCGTCGACAGCCCCGGAGAACGACGAAGGCCACCCGGATGATCCGGGTGGCCTTCGTGGAAGTGCGTTCGACTCGCTCAGCGGGTCTCGCGGTGAGCCGTCTGCTTGCCGCAGGTCGGGCAGAACTTCGAGAGCTCCAGCCGGTCCGGCGTATTGCGACGGTTCTTCTTGGTGATGTAGTTGCGCGCCTTGCAGTCAACACAGGCCATGGTGATCTTGGGACGCACGTCAGAGCTCTTGCTCGCCACGGTTCGCCTCTTTCGTCCGGGTGACGCGCTCCGCAGCGCGCCTCGTGGGTCCCCGTGCTCGGGGGATGTGGATTCTGCACGCCGGTGATGACCGGTGTGGTACCGAGGGCGGGGATCGAACCCGCGACCTCACGATTATGAGTCGTGCGCTCTAACCGTCTGAGCTACCCCGGCGTGACCGATGAAGCGGCCCGTCTCGAATGAGAACGGGCCGCCGCATCCATCAGAGCCCTGAAAGGGAATCGAACCCTTGACCTTCTCCTTACCATGGAGACGCTCTGCCGACTGAGCTATCAGGGCAACCCGGTAAACCTTACCCGCCTCCTTGCCCGGAGGCAATTCGGGGGCGGACCCCGGTGCTTCGGATCACATGGACCCTCCGCAGTGGCAGATGAGGGATTCGAACCCCCGTAGGCAATGCCAGCTGATTTACAGTCAGCTCCCTTTGGCCACTCGGGTAATCTGCCGCGACTGCTCCCGCTGCCCACCCGACCTGGATCGCGTGGCCGCCGGAAGCGGACCTGAATCAGCATAGCGGCGTCCCGCCGCCGATGCGAACTCGGAGGGGCATCGGGACGCATGAAGAGCATCACAGCTCTCCGCGCGGCTCGTGGACAATGGGGGTGCGGCCCACCCGTGCGGCCGCCTGAAGGAAGGACCCACCGTGGCAGATTCATCGTTCGACATCGTCAGCAAGCTCGATCGCCAGGAGATCGACAACGCTGTCAACCAGGCAGTGAAGGAGGTCGGGCAGCGGTACGACTTCCGGGGCACCGGGGCGTCGATCACGCTCAGCGGCGACGAGATCGTCATGACCGCCAACGCGGAGGAGCGGGTGCTCGCCGTGCTGGATGTGCTCCAGTCCAAGCTCATCCGTCGCGGGATCTCACTGAAGGCGCTCGAGGTGGACGAGCCCAAGCAGTCCGGCAAGGAGACTCGCCTGGCCGCTGCGCTCAAGGAGGGCATCAGCACCGAGGACGCCAAGAAGATCTCGAAGCTGATCCGCGAAGAGGGCCCGAAGGCGGTCAAGGCGCGGATCGAGGGGGACGAGCTGCGCGTCTCCTCCAAGAGCCGGGATGATCTGCAGGAGGTCATCGCCCTGCTGAAGGGCAAGGATCTGGATGTCGCGCTCCAGTTCGTCAACTACCGCTGAGGCCAAGGCGCCGGCACCGGTACCCCACGCCTGACGCCTGACGCCTGACGCCTGACGCCTGACGCCTGACGCCCACAGCATGGAGGAAGGCCCCGCACCCCACGAAGGGTGCGGGGCCTTCCCCACGAAGAACCGGACAATCAGCCCTGGTTCGAGGTCGAATCCTGCTGCTCAGCGTGCTCATTGAGCTGCGTGCCCTTGTCCGCCAGCCCATTGACCAGATTGGCCACAGGACCGCTCACGAAGCTGTTCCACTCCTCGACATACGCGTCGTAGTCCGGACCGACCCACTCCACCGAGTTCACCAGGTTGGTAGCGCCACTGATCAGCTCAAGAATCTGCTGACCAGCATCATTCACGCCCTGCGCAACCTCGCGACCCTCTTCCGGATTCATACCCTTGAAAGCCATGACCTACCCCTTTCGCCCCACCACGGAGCTTCAAAACACACGAAGAAAAGAAACTGAAGATCCGAGGATCAGGAAGACGCCTCACGCTGCGCCGCAGCATTCTGCGTCCCACGCTCAGAGAAATCGCCACACTGCTGAGTCACCTGCTGCGCAAGCTGACCGAGACCATCGGTGAACTCGGTGACGTAACGATCCCGGTCCTCACCGGTCCAATCGAACTCCGACACACGCGACGCGATCTGCTGGAACGCCTGCTGAACATCCTCACCAGCCTGCTGAATCTGCTGCGCCATCTGCTCGACAGACTCCGGGGTCATACCCTTCTTCATGGTGTCCTCCATGTCGTAGTGAAAAACTCGGTCCCACCCACCGGAGAAGACCTCCACGGCCACTGACCGCTTCCTCGACCCTGTCCCCCAGGTGATGACACAACTCTAGAACCCCCACCCCCACTTGGCGATGGGGACAACTCCCCATGGCCCTCCACATCCCCATTCCCCCGCATCACTGCAGGTCAAATGCCCTTCATGCGCTTCTCGACGTTGTGGACAGAGCCGGTCTCCCGCTCCAGGTCCCCTGACGGGCCCCGGGCTCGTCGGCGCATCGGACCTTCCGCCCGCTCTCCGCCGGCGCACAAGACCGCTGCTCAGCGAGCCCGCGCGCCCAGCAGCCCAGCAGCCCAGCAGCCCAGCAGCCCAGCACGAGGCCACCGCATGAGCATCCGTCACGGCATGGAGGAAGGCCCCGCACCCCACGAAGGGTGCGGGGCCTTCCCCACGAAGAACCGGACAATCAGCCCTGGTTCGAGGTCGAATCCTGCTGCTCAGCGTGCTCATTGAGCTGCGTGCCCTTGTCCGCCAGCCCATTGACCAGATTGGCCACAGGACCGCTCACGAAGCTGTTCCACTCCTCGACATACGCGTCGTAGTCCGGACCGACCCACTCCACCGAGTTCACCAGGTTGGTAGCGCCACTGATCAGCTCAAGAATCTGCTGACCAGCATCATTCACGCCCTGCGCAACCTCGCGACCCTCTTCCGGATTCATACCCTTGAAAGCCATGACCTACCCCTTTCGCCCCACCACGGAGCTTCAAAACACACGAAGAAAAGAAACTGAAGATCCGAGGATCAGGAAGACGCCTCACGCTGCGCCGCAGCATTCTGCGTCCCACGCTCAGAGAAATCGCCACACTGCTGAGTCACCTGCTGCGCAAGCTGACCGAGACCATCGGTGAACTCGGTGACGTAACGATCCCGGTCCTCACCGGTCCAATCGAACTCCGACACACGCGACGCGATCTGCTGGAACGCCTGCTGAACATCCTCACCAGCCTGCTGAATCTGCTGCGCCATCTGCTCGACAGACTCCGGGGTCATACCCTTCTTCATGGTGTCCTCCATGTCGTAGTGAAAAACTCGGTCCCACCCACCGGAGAAGACCTCCACGGCCACTGACCGCTTCCTCGACCCTGTCCCCCAGGTGATGACACAACTCTAGAACCCCCACCCCCACTTGGCGATGGGGACAACTCCCCAGGCAGAGGTCCCCACGCGACATCCCCCGGGAACTGACCCGGCCGTGCAACTTCGTCCCCGTCGTCACATGCGAACGGCCTCGGACCCGAAGGTCCGAGGCCGTCACCAGGTGAGGGGCGCGGGGTCAGCTGAGGTCCAGGGTCACGGAGTCCTGGATCGCGCGGACGGTCTCGATCTCGTCATCTGCGCTCTCAGCGCCGCAGCTCCCCACGATCTCCAGGACGTCCTTCGCCACGCCGCCGCGGTCGACGACCGCATAGCGCGCCGCCTGGACGACGGTCGGTCGCCCGGGCTGCGTGTATCCGTACTCGCTGGCGATCCAGGTCATCCCCTCCACCTGGATCTCCCCCGTGCCGAGCTCCTCGAGCTCGGGAAGAGCAGCCTTGCGCTGCTCGAGGCCGGCCTTGGCCGCGTCGAGGGTGAAGTCCGGTCCGAAGCGCTGCACAGTCACCACGACGTTCGCCCGGAACTGCCCCTCCACCCGGGGCTGTGCCACAGCGACCTGGACTCCGGGAACGGTCAAGGACTCCCAATCGTCCGGCACCTCTATGGTGATGCGCGGCGGACCCGGAAAATCCGCGCTCGGATATTCGATGTTCTTGGCCATGGATTAGCTCCGTTCGTCCCACCTCTGACGGCGCCAAACATATCAGGCATGAACGAGGCCCGAACACGCCATGGGTTCGGGCCTCGGGCATCGGTCGCGAGTACCGGGTGATGCGTTGTCAGTTCGAGGAGGTCGCGTCCTGCTCGGCCGCATTGCGATCCGCCGTATCGCCGAGATCGTTGACGGAATTCATGATCTGCTGCAGCGCCGGAACCATCTCTCCCGACCACTGGCTGCGGAAGCGATCAGCATCGGGACCGGTCCAGTCCACCTCTTCGAGACCGGAGGTGAGCTCCTGCTCGATCCTCGTGATCTCCTCGGCCGCATCGCGGAGCTGGGCCGACATCCGCCGGACCTCTTCGACGTTCATACCCTTCGTGGCGTTCACGGTTCGGGTTCCCCTTCCTGGTGTCTCGCGCCTGCGCCCTGATCCGGTGCACGGGCCTGCTGTCGTACGGAAATCACTCTAGAGCGATCTGGGAGCCGGGACCATGGGGAGGAGTCCCCATGGGGACAACCGAGCACTGCCCGCATCTTCCCGTGGCAGCGCGGCAGCCCGGGCACACCCGCACCGTCCTGCCCGCCCGCACCGTTCAGCCAGTGGTGATCTGTGCGACCTGCAGCTTCAGCGCGCGTCCGCTGTAGACGAGGAAGCCACGGCCGGCGGGGAAGTCCGCTCGACGGATCCTCCCCAATCCGGTGCCGAGCAGGGAGTCCCCGTCCATGTCGCTGGGCTGCAGGAGCAGGCCGCGGCGACCGGCCTTGAAGGGCTGGGCGAGCACGTAGGCCTGCGACCACGACGCGGATTCGTTCTCACCGACCACGAACTGGCCCTCGCGAGTGCTGGCACGGATCAGCTTGTCCAGATCATTCTCGACGCCGCTGCCGGTGAAGTCCGCGACCCCGTCGATGAACAGGGCCAGCTTTCCCTCACCGACGCTGCCGGATTCGATGGTCTCGCGCAGCTGGGCGGCGAGCTCCCTGACGGTGTCCGGGTCCGAGGCCTCCACATCCCAGATCGGCAGGCCGGTCAGCGGGGTGCGACGCGAGGAGAAGCGCACCAGGCGCATCGGCTCGTCCATCGCCTTCAGCCCGGTGGCGATCGTCAGCATCGCGGTGGTGCGCCCGGATCCCATCGGCCCGGTGACCATGAAGGCGCCGCGCGGCTCGTAGGTGATCTCGGCGAGCGTCTCGTCGGCCAGGCCCAGCACCGGGAGACCGCCGCGGGTCGGTCGCAGCGAGGAGAACTCCACCCGTTCGGGAAGTCGTTCGATCGCCGGCGCCTCGGGCACCCCGGCCCGCCGCATCGCCTGGGCGAGCTTGGCGACCTCGCGGGACTGCAGCGCGACGTTGGAGTCTCCGCCATGCACCGCGACCTGCACCTCGTGGCCGTCCTGGATCGCACGTCCAGGCGGAGAGTTGGCGTCCAGCACGTCCTTAGGCTCGCCGAATCCGGCGTAGTCATCGATGCTGGCCATGCGGTGGATCAGTCGTCTCTGGATGGATGATCCGAGCGAGGTGGGAATCGCGTTGGGGCGGTCGCCGGTGACGATGACGTGCACCCCCACCTGGCGGCCGTCGGTGGCGATCTGGACGAAGGCCGTGAACCACTTGGACAGATTCGAGTAGTCATACGCTTCGCGGAAGGCCGCCATGCCGTCCACCAGCAGCAGGATGCGCGGGGTGTCGGGCTTGCCGGCCAGCTCGCGGTACTCCGCCACGGAGCCGGCACGGATCCTCGCGAACTCCTTGGCCCGCTCGTCGATCAGCTCCCGCAGGGTCCGCAGAAGGCGGATCACCCTCTCCTCGTCATCGCCGGGGATGATCGAGCCCACGTGCGGCAGCTCCTCCAGCATCGTCAGACCGGAGGCACCGAAGTCGAGCCCGTAGACGTGCACCGGCCCGCCGCGCACGGTCGAGGCGGCCGAGATCGCGAAGGTGCGCAGGGTGGTGGACTTTCCGGAGCCGCCCGTGCCGTAGATGGCCATATTGCCGTCACGGTCGGGGTAGTAGGAGGTGGTCGGCTGCGCCTGGTCCTCGGGAACATCCATGACGCCGAGCAGGAGCTCCTCGTCGGTGCGTCGGCTGGGAAGCCGGGAGAGGTCGTAGGCGTCGGCGAGCTCGGACAGCCACGGCTTGCGGGGCGCGGGCACCCCGGCGTTCTCCGCTGCGGCTTTGACCGTGGCCACCACGCGGGAGATGTCGTTGGGACCGGGGTCCTTGACCTCCTTGGTCGGTGGGGAGGGGATGTCCCATTGCTCGCCGGTGCCGAAGTCCTTCTCGACGATGTCGATCCGGGCCCGCTCGGGCTCATCCGTGGTCCACCCACCGGCGTACCCGGTCTGGAAGGTGGCGATGCGGCCGGGCCCGGTCTTGGCTGCGCCACGTCCCGGGATGCTGGGGTCGAAGTGCGCGGACATCTTGTCTCCGAGGATGTCCTTGGAGTCGGCCTCGTCCGCCATGCGCAGGGCGATGCGGAGGTTCGTGTTGGCGCGCAGGTTGTCCTTGATGACGCCGGCCGGGCGCTGGGTGGCGAGGATCAGGTGCAGGCCGAGGGAGCGGCCCCGGGCGGCGACGTCCACGACGCCGTCCACGAATTCGGGGATCTCCTTGGCCAGTGCCGCGAACTCGTCGACGATGATGATGAGGCTGGGGGGTGCCTCGGGATCGCCGGTCCGCTCGAGCGAGACCAGGTCCTTCGCCTTCTTGCGGTTCAGCAGGTGCTCGCGGTAGTGCAGCTCGGCGCGCAGCGAGGTCAGGGCTCGTCGCACCAGGTGCTGGGAGAGGTCGGTGACCAGGCCCACGGTGTGGGGCAGCTCGACGGCGTCGGCGAACGCAGCGCCGCCCTTGTAGTCCACGAACAGGAAGGTCACCCGGTCGGGGCTGTGGGCGGTGGCCATGCCCAGCACCCAGGCCTGGAGGAACTCCGACTTGCCAGCGCCGGTGGTGCCGCCGACCAGAGCGTGCGGGCCGTTGGTGCGCAGGTCCAGGTGGTAGGCGTCCTGGCCGTTGTGGCCGATCAGTCCGCGGAGGTTTGCATCGTGCTTGCGGCGCTGAGGCTCCGAGCCGTCGCGCGGGGTGAGGGAGTTGTTCTCCTTCCACCGCTCGATGATGTAGTTCGGGTCCTCGGCCGTCTGCATGCCGGCGAGCTTGAGGTAGGAGATCGCCCGCGGGAGGTCGGAGTCGTCGTCGATCGGGACTCCCGCATCGACCACCGGGGAGAGGTGGCGGGCCACACCCGAGGCCACCTCGATCGAGACGGTCTCGACGGTGACCGGGTAGAACCGCTCCCCCAGCCGCACGTGGCCGGCGCTCGCGCCGTCGACTGACTCCTCGACGGACACGTAGGTGCGGCAGGCCGCCGGGAGTGCGGCGACGTTTGAGGCGCTCCAGATGACGTGCACGCCGACATCCGGTCCGCGCTCGGCGATGCGCACCAGGCGAGCCCGATCCACGGGCGCGTCGTCCTCGATGATGACCACCAGGCTCGGGGTGACCGGCTCGGGCGGGATCGGCGTCTCCTGCTTGACGTCGGAGGTCATCGGGGTGCGCAGCTGGGGCGGGGCGTCGCCGGCCCGCTGCTCGATGAGCTCCTCGATCCGTGCGACCAGTGAGTTGCCCCGCCCGGGGGTGTCCGCCAAGTGGTCCCCCGGCAGCGGCGAGTGCGGGCTCGAAGTGTGCGGGAGCCATTTCAGCCACTGCCACATCTCGCGGCTCGCGCGCGAGGTGATCGCGGCGATCGCGACCTCCGCCGGTGAGTGGAGGGAGAAGAGCTGGGTGACGATGCCGCGGGCGACCCCATCGGCCTCCTCCCCACCTCCGGCGACGCCGAGGTTCCCGGCGTTGCGGAGCTCCGCGACCACCGGCACTCCGGCGATCAGCTTGTACTCCTCGTTCATGTCATCGAGCATGTCGTAGTACTTGGGGATCGCGTCGTTCTCCCCCGGCATCTCGATGCCCACGCGAGAATCGGCGACACCCAGTCCCAGCCGCACGGTGCCGAAGGCGTTGTGCTCGGGCCGGTGGGTCCACAGCAGGCGCCCCAGGCGGAAGGCGGCATCCACGGTATCGGCGGCCGACGGGGCCTCGACCAGCCGGACCGCACGTTCGAGGTCCTGGGCGGCGGTGACCCGGCGCTTGAGGGAGGCCAATCCTTCCTCGAAGTTCTTGATCTGGCGCTCGAGCATCTTCTTCTGCTGGAACTTGCGGTTCAGATATCCCGCGGTGGCCATCATCGGCATCATGAACACGAACATGAGCGAGAACGGGCTGCGGGTCATCGAGAACATGAGGCCGCCCATGAGGATCGGGGCGAACATCATGAAGATGGGGAAGAACTGCGGGTTGGGCTCCTTCGGCGGGGTCGGCGCCTTGAGGGGGCGGTAGGGGAACCGCGGCACCACCCGGGGTGAGCGGTTGAACTCCACCACCGGAGAGCTCGGCGCGGTGCCGCCGAGGCGATGCAGGGCGATCACCGAGAAGGTGGTCTGGCCGATCAGCACCGTGTCCGCGGGTCCGATCACGGCTCGCTGGACCTGCTCGCCGCCGATCACCACTCCGTTGGAGGAATGCAGGTCGACGATCTCGATCGAGTCTCCGACGTTGATGCGGGCATGCCGCTTGGAGAGCATCGGATCCCCGATGCGGATGTCGAGATCCCCCTCCCGGCCGATCACGCTGGACCCCGTGGGCAGTGGGAATTCGCGGCCTGTCTCGGGCCCCGACAGCACCCGCATCAGTGCGACCGCTGCGCCGCGCGACTCGGAACGGGTGGCGTACTCGGTGGAGGAACGGGCGATCGAGACCACGCTGCCGGAGCGCAGCCCGGCCTGGATGAGGTCGATCTCGCGGTCCAGCGAGCGCACCCCCTTCGCGCCTGTGCCCGCGCCGGGGTCCTGGACCTGCAGGGTCAGGCCTTCCGGTGCCACCGCGTCGCTGCGCAGCGGATCCGCGGAGTACAGGGCACCCGCCACATCAGCCACCGTCGCGGTCGCATCGGCGGTGACCTCGAGATCGGTCAGCCGGTCCTCGGGCCTGCGCAGCGTGAGCTTGATACGCACTGGTGTTCCTCCCCCTCAGCGGACCCCTCGTCCGCCTGCTGCAGCGCCCCTGGGGGCAACCCGTTCCAAGAATGTGTGTGCTGGCGTCGGCGGTCGTTCAGTCCTCGTCGATATCCTGCGACTGGTCCAGCAGGTGGAGGTCTTCACTGCTCACCAGCCGAGAGAAGACGGCGTGCTCCACCAGGCGGGCCCGCCGGTTGCTGGCCAGCTTGCCCGGTCCGCCACGCAGTCCCCGCACCCCGAGCCGGTCGAGCTTGTCGCAGACGTTGTCGAGCTTGCGGTTGAACTTCGTGAGCGGCCATCCCAATCGTGCTGCGGCCTGGGCAGAAGTGGGCACCGAGCTCATCCCGGATCCTTCTCGGGTCAGCATCGGTTCGGCGAGCCCGAGGATCAGGAGCTTCTGGCTCGGGGTGAGCTGCACCGAGCCGACGGTGGTCTCCCCTGCCGGATCCTCCGGACCGGCGATCCGTGCGAACTCCGGGGACTCCGCATGCACCGACAGGTCATAGGTGGTGGGCCCGGCCGTGAACACCACCTTGGTGATGTCGAAGACCAGCGGGATGCGCGCGCCGGGGGCGAGCCAGGCCTGCATCGAACCGGTGCCGTCGGTGATCGTCGCGGACAGCCGCGAACCGATGTTCACCAGCCACCACATCGACTCCACCTGGACGATCGTGAGGAAGCGTCGATGGAGGAAAGGATTGTCCTCATCGATCGCAAGATCTGCCTCGCGGCCGATCGTGAGCTCCTCACCGTCCTCGACGCGGTACCACTCCCCGCAGAACTCGACCGAAATCGTCGACGCCATCGTCAGCCGTCCCCTCTGTCATCACGACTGTTCGTCATGGTTGCACCGTACCTGTCTCGCCTACTCATAACAGCTCTCTCCCGGGGGGCTCGAATTGCCGTTGGGATTGACCGTCTGCACCTGGACACAGGGGGCAGGCTGCTGTGGTGGGATCTCCAGGACGACCGAGTTCAGGCCGTGGACCTCGTGCTGCTGCTGGTAGCGCTCGTAGTTGTCCGGCATGTCCTTCCACTGGACCACGTAGTGCTCATCCTTCGTGACCCCGGCCGGCGGTTCCCAGCTGACCTGTACCAGACCGGGCGCACCAGTGCTCCCCGCTGCGATGGGCGTGAACTTGATGTCCGTCGGCGGCTCCAGCGGATCCTGCGGCGGAGCCGCGACGTTGATGTCCGTACTGGGAATGGGTTCCGGCTCGGGGATCAGGAAGTAGCGCACTCCGAGGGTGGCACCCACGCCGAGCACCACGATCAGCACCGCCGCCAACACCACGAAAGGCCAGGCCGGCGCCTTCGCGGGCTCCTCCTCGTGCTCGGCGTAGCCGGGCGCGGGCAGCGGCGAGTGCGCAGAGGCACCCGCGGGACGCGCACCGATCGGGCGCAGCAGGGTCGACTCGACGGAATCATCCGTCGCAGAGGTTGCCGGGGCACCGAATCCGGGCGCGGCCGGGGCGCCGATCGCGGGGGCGATGCCGGCGTAGGGATCGAGCCTGCGCCGGCTCCCAGGGCCGGTGGTGCTGACCGACTCCGGGTCCACGGTGGCAACCTTGCGGATCCGAGTGTGCATGTCGAGCTCGTCGTCCTCGGCACTGTGCGCGGCCGCGGTGCTCCGGTCGTCGAGCACGTCCATCTGGGTGACCGGCAGGGAGAGGGAGAGCTCCACCTGCTGCAGCCCACGGCCGAAGGCGAGAGCCGTGTCATACCGGCCCGCCTGCTCCTTGGCCATCGCGATCGAGAGGACCCGGTTCAGTTCTGCCGGCACATCAGGGCGGGTCAGTGGCTGCAGCGGCTCGCTCGAGATGCGATGGATGAGATCCGAGGCGGTGTTGCGCCGCCCGCGGTGCTCGAAGGGAGTCTGCCCGGCCAGCAGCGAGTACACGGTCGCAGCCAGGGAGAACACGTCCGAGCGCACGTCGGCGCGGGGCGGGTCGGCGAAGAACTCCGGCGGGGACCACGGGATCGACATTCCCTGGGAGTCTTCGACGTCATCGCCCTGGCCTGCGGCGATCGAGATCCCGAAGTCCGTCAGCGCCGGGCGGTTGTAGTCGGTGACCAGGATGTTCGCGGGCTTGATGTCGCGGTGGAGGATTCCGGCGCGATGCGCCGTCTCCACTGCCCCCGCAATCTGAACGCCCACCCGCAGTGCCTCGGCGACGGTGATCCGCTCCTTGCGGAAACGCACGCCGTAGTTGGACCGCGGGCAGTACTCCATGACGATGTACGGGCGGTGGTCCTCGGAGACCTCCGCCTGGTGGATCGTGACGATCGACGGATGCGTCGACATCTGGGCCATCACATTGGCCTCGCCGTCGAACTGCCGCCGTACCGATTCGTCGAGCACGTTCGAGAGGAGCACCTTGATCGCCACCCGCCGCTGGGGGCGGAACTGGCGGTACAGGAAGACATCGGCGAAGCCGCCGGAGCCCAGCAGCTGCTCGTACTCGTAACCGGGCAGCCGGGGCGGCGCAGAGGGGGGCCTGGAGCTCATAGCCGTTCCCCGAACTTCAGATGCACGTCATCCCCCAGATCCAGATGGTCTCCATCATGGAGGACCACACCCTCCCGTGAACGCAGCCGGACCGGCTCGTAACCCTCTCGATACAGCGTGGTGCCGTTGGTGGTGCCCAGATCGAGCGCCACCACATGCCAGCCCTCGAGCCGCAGCTCGAGGTGCGACCGGGAGATGTCCTGCTGCGGGCTGGGCACGGTGATCAGCTGCGGCACTTCATGACCGCTGACGCGAGAAGCGCGAGGACGCCGACCGATGATCGCCGTGCGGTCGAGCACGAAACGACCGCCGCCGGAGACGGCGACGGCTCCCAACGGCGGGCGCACGACGGTGCGAGGCTGCCCCTGCAGCGGTGCACCGCAGGCCCGGCACGCAGCGCGCTCCGGGGAGTTCGCGTGGCCGTTCGGACACACCATCCCGGTCAGGGTCACACCGCCGCCCACGACGTGCCCCGGCACGCCCGCAGGGGCCGCTGTTCCGGATCCGGGCTGCGGAGCCGGCCCTGGACGCGGTGTGGGAGTCACCGGAGTGCCGGCGGGCGCTACAGGGTGGGGCGCGCTGGCATGCCGACCCGGCATCGGCCCGCCAGGGTAGGGAGCGCCCGGCGCCTGAGCCGAGCTCCCGGCCTGCGGATACCCGCTGCTCGCAGAGGAGGCCTGCGGTGGATAGCGGTTCGGCACGGCACCTCCGGCAGACCCGGCGGCACCGGGATGGGCACCCTGGGGCGGCGCGGGTCGCTGCGGTGCCGGGGAGGCGCCGCGGTGTTGCTGTGCAGGCGGTGCGGGATGGCCGGGGTTCGCAGAGCCGCTCATCACAGGTCCGAGGAACCCGACCTGGTGTCCCGCAGCTCCCGGGTTCGCAGGGCCGTTCGCATAGGGCTGCGGCTGCCCGGCAGGCGTCGGGTATCCGACGTGCTGGCCGGCGTCCCCGGTGCTCATCGGGCGTCCGTACGGCATGCCCGGCGCCATGGGCGGCCCGACGGCTGCCGAGCGGGGAGCGGAGTTCGGAGGGGATGGCCGTTCCGCCATCTGGACCTGCGGATAGGCCGGCTGCGGAGGTGGAACCTCTGAGGCGCGCCGCGCTGCGGTCTGTGCGATCTCCGGAGCCGTGCGCCCGACCCCCGGCACCCAGTCGATGAACTCTCCGCCGGTGGCGGGTTCCGCCGGCAGCGGCTCAGGCGCCGAGGCCGGGGAGACCGGGGCAGCTGACGTGGTCTCGGCAGGTGGAGCGGCCGGCACTGATCCCGTTGCCGATGCCGATGCGGCTGTCCGCTCCGCGGCCGGCTGCTCTTCTGAATCCTCTGCGTCGTCCTCGTCCTCGCTGCGCCGGACGGCGGCGTCCTCGATGCGCCGGAACACGGTCTTGCCGAAGAGATCGTCGTAGGCCCCGGTGTTCTCGAGCTCGCTCGCGACGGGCCCTGGAGCGGCAGCGTGCCGTGATGCCCGCCTCGGCGGAGGCGTCGGAGCATTCTCGTCGCCCTGATCGCCCTGGTCGCCCAGGTCGTCGTCATCGATCGGCGCGATCTGAGTCGGAGGTGACTCGAACTCATCCTCGGGCGGAGGGTCAGGGGTCGGTACGGAGGCCGACGTGACGGGTGCTGCGGTCGCGGGCGAGTGACGTGTCGCGGTGGCAGGCGCGGCCGGCGCTGCCGTGCTCACCGACTGCTCGACCGGGGGCGTCGAGGCAGCGGAGCTCGCGCCTGCCGGCCCGGGCGTTTCCGCCGCGGCTGCCGCGGGCTGCAAGGAAGAGGGGGTCCCACCAGCGGGTGTGCTCTCACCATTCGGTGCGGGTGCCGTGGTCGCCTGAGCGGAAGGTGCCGCGGTGGAGGATCGACGGCCGCGGTCGAACAGAGAGGTGCTGACCAATCGCCGCTTCACAGGCGTTGCAGGCTTGGGTTCTGCCGCAGCCGGGGCGGGCTCCGAGGACGGCGCGCCGTCGACGGCAGGAGAGGGAGCCGAAGTCTGCTGCCCAGCGGGTACGGGTGCTGCCGGTTCCGCAGCAGGCACCGCCGCCGGTGCGGGTGCTGGTGCTGGTGTAGGTGCTGGTGCTGGTGCTGGTGCTGGTGCTTCAGCCTGAGCCGCCGGCTTCGGGGTCGCAGAGCTGTTCCCGAAGAGGCCCGCGAACATATTCGGTCCGGCGGACGCGGTCTCGGAGGCGGCGGGCCGGGTCGAGCCTCCGCGTGTTCCCCCTCGGGAGATGGTGGGCGGCATCTCCCCCGGCTTGCGGGTGGCTGTCGCGGGCCTCACCAGAGGGGCGGCAGCGCTGCTCCCGGCAGGCTTCGGGGCAGGAGTCGGGCGTGCGGCGCGGCGCTTCTTCGCCTCCGGGCTCTCGATCGACCGGCCGTCCTTCTCCACCTGCTCGGCGAGTTCGGCCCGCTCGGCATCTCCCAGCTCTGCAGGGTCTTCCGTCACGTGCACGAATCCCCGCACCGGGATCACCCCCGAACTCAGCCGAGGTGCCCCGAGGGATTGCTCGGCAGGGAGATCTCCGAACGCGGTGCGACGCACGCCCTCGACGGTCCTCAGGACGAAGGGCTCCTCGTCCGAGCCCGCGATCTGTTGGGATCCTTCGGGGGTGTAGACGGCGATCGGCGTCGTGCCCTTCACTCCGAACGTGCCGGTGGTGCCGTCATGGAAGCCGAACAGCAGCGCGGAGAGCTTCTCCGCGCTCTCGATCCCCCCGGTCTCCACCAGAGCATCGAGGAACCCTTCCGGGTCGGGAGAGCCGTCGAGCAGCTCCCATGCCGCTTCCGTGACCTGCTTGCGCAGCCCGGGGACCAGCACCACCCAGGCGTTGTTCCGGATCACCAGCGTGGCCGGGCCCTGCCGCACCCAGGTCCCTCTCCCGAGCAGGTCCTCGGCTCCTACACCCTTCTCCTCGTTCATCAGACCTCTCCGCCACCATCGCGGAGCGCTCGCGGGAGCGTGTCCTCATCGATCTCGAACTCGTCCTCCCGATCTGCGGAGCTCGAGCTGCCGGCTGTGCTCTCGGTGATCAGGGGCTGGCCCACCACCTCGACGGCTTCGACCAGGACCACGCTGACGTTGTCGTGACCACCGGCATCGAGCGCACGGCCCACCAGCTCATGGCTGAGGGTGCGCACGTCCGTCGGACGGCGCAGCAGCTGCTCGATGGCGGCGTCGTCGATCTCGCCGGTCAGCCCATCGGAGCAGATCAGCATCCGATCCCCCACCTCTGCGGGGATCAGCCAGTAGTCCGGATCGGACTCGGGCCCGGCGCCGAGGGCCCGGGTGACCATGTGACGGTAGGGGTGGACCTTCGCCTGGGCAGGGGTGAGCTCGCCCCGGTCCATCAGCTCCTGGACCACCGAATGGTCCACGCTGACCTGCTCGAAGACGTCTCCTGAGAGGCGGTACACGCGGGAGTCCCCGAGATTGAGCACGACCCAGTAGCCGACTCCGTCCAGCACCATCGTCGCGACCCCTGCGACTGTGGTCCCGGCGCCCAGGGTGGACTCGCCGCCGAGCTCGCCGATCCGCGTGGCTGCGGAGCGCAGCGCTTCCCCCAGCTGCTCGACGGTGACGTTCTCCTGAATCGTGAGCTTCTCGAACTCCTCGACCGCGATCGCGCTGGCGACCTCACCGGCATTGTGCCCGCCCATGCCGTCAGCGACCAGGTAGATCGGTGACACGTTGAGGATGCTGTCCTCATTGGTGGCCCGCACATGGCCGACGTGGGTGGCGGCGGCGGAGATGACCCGGATCGTTCCTGTGAGATCCGGGTCCGAGAGGGAGCGGTCGATCACTGCTCCCTCTCCACGGACAGGGTCCGGTCCCCGAGGGTCAGCTGTGCACCGGTGGGAAGGACCGTGGGCGCGTTCGGGACCAGGTTCTCCCGGGAGCCGTCCTCACGCAGGATGGTGGAGCCGTTGGTCGAGCCCAGATCGGTGACCGTGATCTCCTCCCCGGTCCCGTCGATCCGCAGATGCGTCTTGGAGACGGAGCGCGTGTCGTCCTTCAGCACGAACAGCACCTCCTCCCCCGAAGCGGAGGGGTTGCGTCCGATCACCACGGCCTTCTCGACAAGGCGGTCGGTGCCGTCGTCGGCCGTCAGCCGCAGCTTCTTCACCGCCGGCAGCTTCACTGCGGAGAGACGGGTCTGTTCGAGATCGCCGAGCGAGTCGTCCGGTTCGGACAGGCGGGTCTGCTCGTCGATCCCTGCGTCCCACGCGTCTCCGGTGAGTTCGCCGGGCGTCCCGACAGGTTCCTGATTCGTGCTGGCGGGTCCCCAGCCTGCGGCGCCAGCCTGCGGCGCGGAGTTCTCCTGCTCCTGTGCCGCGTAAGGCGTCGGAGCACCGTAGGAGGGCTGCGCTCCGGAGTCCAGGGCGGAGTTCGCCCCAGGTGCGGAGGGCTGGCCCTGAGGGGCGGGCGGAGCCCATCCTGCAGTTCCGGCGGCATTCGGGTCCTGGTACGGGGCCGGCGCCGCCGACTGCTGCGGGGCGGGCTGGCCCCAGTGCTGTGGCTGCTGCTGGGGCTGTGAAGTCCCGTCCTGCCGGCTCCAGTCCTGCTGCACGGCAGGCTGGTCCCGCGGCGCCTGCTGCGGCGCCGGCTGGTCCCACGGTGCCTGCTGCGGCGCCGGGGCGACCTGCTCCGCGCTCTGCTGCCGCGGTGCAGAAGCGTTCTGGTCCCAGCTCTGCTGCGGCACAGGGTCGACCGGAGGCGGTGCCCAGCCACCTTCGCCGCCCGGCTGCTGCGCGACAGGTTCCCGCGTGGGCGGCGGAGCGGCCCAACCCGTCGACATCGGTGCCTCCGGTGCGGAGCTGCTCGACGCGGGCGGCGCATACGGGCTCGGTGCCATCTGCTGGCTCCCGTCCCAGCCGCCGGTGACGGGCTGAGCCGGTGCCGAGTCAGAGGGACCGCTCCACGCCGTCCCCGGCTCGGAGAGCAGGTTCGGGTGCGTGGAGACCGCGACCGAGGGGGCGCCGAGGTAGTGAGCCGCGCTCTCGCGCTCGAAATCGTCGGGACGAGGCTGCAGCGGGTTGCGACCTGCCTTGATGTCCACGACGACGGAGCCGATCACCCGATCGTGGAAGCCGCGCAGATGCTTCTTCGGGTCGATGAAGATCGACAGCGCCATGATCAGCGGGATGATCCCGTACAGCGCCCAGCGGCCCAGTGCACGCACGAAGCCGATCGGCCCGCCTGCGCCGTCCTTCGTGATCCTCAGTCCGAGGATCAGCTTGCCGAGGGTGAATCCCTTCGACCCGGCCAGCCAGATCATCAGCACCGTGTACGCGACGGGAAGCGCCACGCCCACCCCGACCAGGATCTGCGGGAGCAGGCCGATGGTGTCGGAGGTCAGGATGAGGATCATGCCGAGGGTGAGCGGCACCGCCACCAGGGTGCCGATCACCGAGTCCACCAGCGCGGCCAGGAATCGTCGCAGCAGCGAGCCGGGGACACATCCGTCCAGCGGCGGCTCCATCGGCTCTCCCCCGGGTGCACTCGGCGCCGGAGCCGGAGACCCCGGTCCGTTCAGCATGCCGGGCGCGGGGCCCGGTCCGGTCTGATTCATCGCGGGCTGGGTCACCATCATCTGATCGTACTGTTCCTGAGTGCGCAGTGCCGTCGCACCCGGGTTCTTCGGCAGGAGAGACTCCCTGGAGACCAGCTCGATCCCCTCCTCCTCCGGAGCCTGGGCGGCGTCCGCACCGAGGTCCCGCGCCCGTGACCGTGGCGCCTGCGCCCAGGCCCCGGGAGTATCGGTCGCCCGGCGCTCATAGGGCGAGGCCTGATAGCGCGCACCGCACTCTCCGCAGATCACCGCGCCCTCGGACAGCAGAGTCCCGCAGGTGCTGCAGTATCGCGTCTGGTTCATCACGCTCTGCCCTTCTTCGACGATCTCGTCCTCCTGGTGCCTTCGCGGAGCGAAGACCGGCGTCGGCGCATCGCTTCGGAGCGGCGCAGCGCTTTGTCCCGGGCCCGAGCATTCACTCGGAGGCGCTTGTTCTCGGTGCGGCGGTCCGCGGACCGCCGGCGGAAGGAGCGCAGTGAGAGCGCTGCCCGCAGCCTCTTGTGCCACGGCACCGCAGCGGACATGCTACGCCGCGCCGTCATGACATCACTCCAGTACTCCTCGGCCGCAGCTTCGGGGAGATCGTCAGGTCCGAAGACTGCGCGGTCTGCACGGCCGGCGAGAGTCAGCGCTCCCATCGCCGGGATGTCTGCCTGGAGCCGCGCCGCGGTCTCGGCACGGGTCATCAGGGGGTCCGGCTTCTGGCCGAGGTCGGTCAACAGGTCGAGGATCTCCTGCCAGCCCCCATCGATGCGCGTCGGCAACGGGCCCCGGGTGCGGCGGCGTCCTCGCCGCACCGTCTTGGCGATGATCACGGCGAGCACAGCGATCAGCAGCAGCGCCACGGGGATCAGACCCAGGCCGAGGTAGACGACCCACGAGGTGGTCGGCTCCGGCGGCTCTTCATCCTTCTCGCTGTCGTCGCTCATCGCGCCCGGCGGCGGGCTGGGCGGCTCAGCCGGAGGCGGCGGCGGCTGCGCCACCTGGGGCAGAGGCTCCTCCACCTCCTTGGGCTCAGGTTCGGTGGGGTCGTCCTCCTCGTCCGGGGCGGGATCGAAGCGCACCCATCCGATGTCTTCGAAGGCGACCTCGACCCAGGCTGTGACGTTGTCGCCGGTGATCGCGACGGTTCCCTCCTGGCCGGGAGGGACCTCGAATCCCATCACCACGCGGGCGGGGATATCGATCGAGCGGGCCATCACCGCGGTCAGCGCCGCGAACTGCTCCTCGTCGCCGATGCGACCCTCCGGCTGCGCATCCGGGGTGTTCTCATCGAAGCCGACCTCCTCGAGCATCGCCAGCAGGCGGCTCGCGCCATGGCCGGAGAGGGACGCCGCATCCTCATCGAGACCATGCGAGTAGAAGGCGTCCTTCTTCACCGTCCTGGTCAGGTTCTGGAACCGTTCGAAGTCGGAGTCCGACGACCCCGCCGCTTCCTCGGCCAGCGGCCGCAGCACATCCATCGGCGCGTTCTCGGGCAGTTCGATCTGTGCGAACTTGGCGGTGCGCTGCTGCTCGGCCGTGGGCTCCGCATAGGGCTCGTAGGAGAGCTCATAGGTGTCACCGGGCCTCACCCCACGTGCGTTCACCGCCGTCTGGGACTGCTGGTTGAGGAAGAGGTTCTCGGAGGTCACGCTCGACCGCTCGGAGGTCATCTCTGCGAGGTCGATGCGGTTGGTCTGCGCGCCGGCGGTGGGCAGCCACACGCCGGAATAGGCGCCGATGGTCACCGACGACACCCGCTCCTGCCCGGTGCCGGCGCGGAGGTCGACCCCCGGCGCGGTGCGCAAGAACGCCCCGGAGGGGCCATCCTTGGCCTCGCTGCTGGCGACGTTGTAGACCTGCAGGTCGTAGTAGTCCATGGTGGCCAGCCGGATCTGCTCACCGCTGCTGACACCGGAGATCGTGAACAGCTCCTCCTTGCGCTGATGCTTGAGGTAGCCGCGGAACTCCGTGAGCGGAGAGACATACTGCTGCGGGTCGAAGGGCGGGCTGATCTTGTCTCGCGCCGCATAGCGGATGGTGCCCGGAGGCGGATCCAGCAGGGAGTGCGCGGCGACCGCGCCACCGCCGGCGAGCGCCATGATCAGTGCGCCGCCGATCACACGGCGCCGCAGCACCGGGTTCTTCCACGAGCCCGGCCTCACCGTGTCCGAGATGATCGTGGACTGGGCGTTGGAAAGCCTCGCGGCCTCGAACCGCCAGGTCAGCCAGGCGATGGAGATGGTCGCGTAGAGCACCCCTCGGAGGACCGCCGCGAATGACTGGTCGGTGCCGAAGATGATCGTCACGCCCACCAGCAGTAAGGGGAACAGCCAGGCCAGCACGTACAGCCGAGACCTCATCACGATCGACATGGCCAGCAGCGACAGCAGCAGAGTGCTGATCCACACCACACCCAGCACTCCCTGGGCGACGCCCACCGGAGGTGCCACCGTCAGCACCGACTTCCAGCTGGTCACCGGAGCCTTGATCAGCTCCCACAGAGCACCGGGGCTGGGCAGGACACCCCAGAGCGCACGGGTCGGGGCGGCGAACATCGGCCCGAACAGGAAGTACGTCACCAGCACGAGAGGGGTGATCCGCAGCGGTCCCCAGCGCCACCGCGCTCCGATCAGCGCGATCAGGGTGCCGAACACCAGCGCCATGATCCCGGTGAGCAGGTACTGGATGCCGCCGTAGACGTGGTGGAAGCCGAGGATCGCGAGGATGAACAGCGCGCCCAGGGCTGCGAGGTCCAGTGCCCGACGGCGGTGCGGGATGCTCGAGAAGTAGCTCGGCGCCCGCCTGGGCGCGGTGGTGGTCGTGCTCATCGACCCACCGCCCGCAAGGCTCGCGCGAGGGTGTCCAGCGATCCCAGCGTGACCACGTCCAGGCTGCCGATCGCCGAGCGTTTCACGTCGGCATCATCCACGCAGCGGATCGCCACTGCCATCACTCCGATCGGAAGCTGGTTGGCGGCGGAGTTCAGCTCGCGCGCCGTGGTGTGGGAGCCGACGACCATCATCACCGCGGAGGCGTTAGGGGCGAGATCGGCGGCCTTCTGGCCAAGCTCATGGAACGAGGCCCGCTCCTTGAACTGCTCGATGACGGTGTAGTCGTCCATCATCTGCCGGAGGGTCCCCGTGTTCTGACGCTCGTCGAAGGTGAAGGGAGTCAGCTCCTTCTCCTCCCGGAAGGTCTGGCCCGAGATCGAGGCCGCTACGGAGACTGCCAGTTCGAACTCGTCGTCGCTCGCGTAGTGCTCGGCGAGATTGTCCAGCGCGACCACCACATGCGAGCGCCGGGTTTCCTCGAACTGACGGACCATGAGCTTCCCGGTGCGGGCAGTGGTGCGCCAGTGGACGTGCCGCCGGTCATCGCCCGGAGCGTAGTCGCGCAGCGCATGGAAGGCGATGTCGGAGCTGGAGAGGTCCGAGGAGGGGGTGCCCTCGAGGTCGCGCAGGAACCCGCTGGCCGCCTCGTCGAGGCGCACGGTGCGCGGGTGGACGAACAGCTCCTGCTCCTTCGCCCAGGTGACCTGGCGGCGCATCAGCGAGAGCGGGTCATCGCGCACCGAGCGCACCGGGCCGACGACCAGGACGGCGCGACGCTTGGTGGGCACGGCGAACAGCTCCTCGTGCTCGGCACCTGCGTCGAGTTTCGGCACCATGAACTGCGCGGTGGCGGAGCCGACCGCCAGCTCGATGCGCGAGGGCAGGATCACCCGCTGGGTCGGGTTGGCGACCTCCACCCTGCCGACGGCGCGGGTACCGACCACCACGCGGTGGGTCTGCAGATCGAGGGTGACCTTGTACGAGGCACGGCCCAGCACGAACAGCGCCGCGATCACCAGCGGCACGGTGAGCGCGAACGCGATCACGTTCAGCTCGGTGATGTGGAGGGTCAGGCCGATGAACCAGCAGGCCGCGGCGGCACCGAACACGGCCCACCCGATCGGGGAGATGACATCGAGCACGGGGTGGATCCGTCGAATCCAGAGTTCCACCGCGCGGTCGCGGAGACCGGCCAGCCCGGTGCTCTGCTCGGCCTCTGAGCCTGGCTGCCCGGCTGATCGGCCCGGCTGTGCGGCACCCGGCCCGCCGGACACCGACCCAGGAGCTTCGGACACCGACCCGGGAGCATTCTGCGTACGCTTCGCGGCGCGCGTCTGCTTCCGGGTGGAGCGGGCCTTCGCCCTGGCCTCCGACTTAACGGCGCTGCGCCGCTTCTTCGCCTGGGCCTTGGCGGCTTTTGCGTCTGCGGCGTCGGTGGGAAGTGAGGTCTCTGAACTCATGTGTTCATCTCCTCCCGCTCGTCCCTCGCAGTTCGTCGACGAACAGCACTCATGCGCTCATCTCCTCCCGCTCGTCCCTCGCAGTTCGTCGACGATCGGTACTCATGCCGACTGCTGTCGCGCCTGCGGCGGCGCCACCTCGCTGAGGATCTTGGTCATGACGCTCTTGGCGGTGGTGCCCGAGAACTCTGCCTCGGGGTCGAGCACGAAGCGGTGCAGCCAGACGTGCTCGACCAGGTGCTTGACGTCATCCGGGATCACATAGTGGCGGCCATTGACCGCAGCCCACACCTTCACCGCGCGCATCAGCGCCAGGGCGCCACGGATGGAGACGCCGACGCGCACCTCCGGCGCGAGGCGGGTCTCCTCCATCAGTCGGGAGACGTACTCGAGGACCGCCGGGTCCACATGCACGGTGGAGGCCAGCTGGGTCATGTCGTTGACGGCCTGGAGGGAGATGCGCGGGCTGAGCTGGCTGCTGCGGTCGCGCAGCGCGGAGCCCTGCAGGATCTGCACGCTGGAGGCGTGGTCGGGGTAGCCGATGGAGGTCTTCATCAGGAACCGGTCCAGCTGCGCCTCAGGAAGACGGTAGGTGCCGGCCTGCTCGATGGGGTTCTGGGTGGCGATCACCATGAACGGGTTGCCGACCTCGTGGGTGACACCGTCGACTGTGACCCGGGCCTCCTCCATCACCTCGAGCATCGCCGACTGGGTCTTCGGCGAGGCGCGGTTGATCTCGTCGGCGAGGACGATGTTCGCGAACACCGGTCCCTTGTGGAACTCGAAGGCCTTGGTGTTCTGGTCGTAGATCGTCACACCGGTGACGTCGGAGGGCAGCAGGTCCGGGGTGAACTGGATGCGGGTGCTGGTGCCCTGCACGGTCGCGGCGATCGAGCGGGCCAGCGAGGTCTTCCCGGTGCCCGGCGCGTCCTCGAGCAGCACATGCCCAGGGGCCATCATCGCGGTCAGCACCAGACGGACCACTTCGTTCTTGCCGAGGACGGCCTGGCCGATGCTCTGGACGAGTTTGTCGAACGTCTCGGCGAACCAGCGGGCCTGTTCGGGGGTCATGCTCATGAGGAGAAATTCTGCTTTCGGGAAGAGGGCGGATGTCGTGAGGCGGGGATCTCAGCTCGAGCGGATCTGGACCTTATTGGAGTCGGCGGTCTGACCGTCGATCCTGACCCAGACCCAGAGGTCGGTGTACGGGTGACCCCAGTACGGCTTATGCCCGCTGTCGCGGAGGTCCCATGCACCGGAAGAGTTCGTCGTGAAGGTCCCGATCGTCGGGGTGGCGCCGTCCGTGGTTGGGTACCAGCAGTTCCCACCGATGACGCCATCGGCCTTGATGCAGTACTCGTAGGTCGTGTTCGGGGCGAGACCCGACACTGTGAAGTCGAGGTAGTAGCACCATCCGTTGTTGCACCCATCCTCCCCGGTCGCATCGCCGTACCCGTTCTCACCGCTGATCTTCGGCGCGGGGGGCGGGGTGTAGGTCTGGGCCTTCTTCGAGTCCTTCACGGTGCCGGAGGTCATGGTGGCCGTGGAGCCGTCGGCGTTCTTCGGCTTCGTCACCACACGTGCCTCGATCGAATGCGAGGAGGCGGACTTGGCCTGGATCGTCTTGGAGTAGGAGGTGCCCGAGTCCTGCCAGCCACCACCGTCGATACGGACCTGGAGCGTCGTGTTACCGGCCCCGCCGTCATCGCCGCCGGCGGAGGCCTTGTACGTCACGGGGCAGTTGTTCGCGCCGGTGCACTTGGCGGTCGAGATAGTGGCTGCGCTCGGTTTGTCCGGTGTCGTGTACGGCCGCACCGCGTTTGACTCCCCGGAAGGATCGCTGACACCGCCGTTGGCCTCGAAGCCGTTGCGCGCCTCGACGCTGAACCTGTACGTGGTTCCGCTGGTCCCGAGTCCGGAGATGTCCGCACTGGTGGCCGGTGCGTTGACCGTCTTCGAGCCACCGTTCCAGCGCACCACGTATTTGGTGACGGTGGTGCCGTTGCCGTCCGCCGCCTGCCAGTGAACCGTCGCCCGGCCGTTGGGTCCGGCGCCGGTGCCCTCACTGGGCATCGTCGCTCTGACCCCGGTCGGGGCGGCGGGCTTCGACCATGGGGTGACGGAGTTCGAGGGCTTCGACGCACCCACTCCCTTGCCCACCGAGTTCACACCGGTGTAGGTGAAGGAATGTGCAGTGTCCGCATCCAGCTGGAGGAAAGTTGCGGAGGTCTTGGTGTGGTCCACCGTCTGGCTCTCCCCTGAGGAGGCGGTGACGATGTACTGCGTGATCGGCTCGCCGTTGGACTCCTTCTTGGTCATCTTCGGCCAGGTGACGGTGATCCCGCCCCCGCCGCCCTGCTGCCGCGCATCGCTCACGCGCTCAGCCACCGGGGTACCGCTCGGGGTGGCGGGCTTGCCAGCAGGGTGTTCGGGCTTCGACCAGCCGGACCAGTCCGAAGGCTCTTCGGCCAGGTTGAAGGCTTGGATGCGGAAGCGATACTTCACCCCGTTGTCCAGGTCGGTGAAGACGCTCTGGGTGCTCCCCGCCTCGATGTCCCGAGGCGCGATCTCGTTCGTCGAGGTGTTGTGGATCTGCACCTTGTATCTCTGGATCGCGGAGCCCCGGTTGACCGGTGCGGTCCAGGACAGGGTCAGCTGCTCGTCGCCGCGTTCGACCGAGGGGGCGGCGGGCTTCTCGGGGCGGACATCGGGCCGCGCGATGGGCGAGGCGGCCGAGGGGTCGGAATCCCCGACGTCGTTCACCGCGACGACCTGGAAGGAGTACTCGGTGTCATTGGCCAGACCGGTGATGGTGCACGAGGTGGACGGGCAGTCCTTGGTCACCGCGGGACCGCTTGCCGTGGAGACCTTGTACCCGGTGATCGGCGAGCCGTTGTCAGCGCCAGCGGTGAAGTTCAGCTCGACGAACCCGTCCCCGACCTCGCCGATGCGAGGCGCGGAGGGGGCCTCAGGCTTGCCCAGCACGGTGACCCGGATCTCGCCACTGACCTGTCGATCAGGGTCACCGGTGTCGTCCATGACCGTATAGCTGGCATTGAGGAATCCATGGAAGTCCGGATCCGGCGTGATCACGACGTCGTCGCCATCGAGCGAGACCTCGCCGTCACCGGAGACCAGTGCCGCACTGACGATCTCCCGTTCACCGCCGGGGAAGGGGTTCGAGTCGTTCTCGAGCACGGGGATCGACTCCGTGCGCCCGGCATCGATGGTGGCCTCGTCGAGGGTCGCCGAGATCAGCGGTCGCTGTGAGCCGCCGACGGTGATCTGCACGGTCGCTGAGACCGGCGGGTTGGTCCCGTCGGTGACGGTGACCGGCACTTCCAGGATCTCGCCCTTGGGCGACTTCGTGGTCGCGGAGGCGGTCAGAGTCGAGCCCTCGAGCCCTACCGTGATCTCGGGGGTCGGCGTGAGATCACCCAGGGCGTAGGTCAGCTCCTCGTTCTCGGGATCCTCAGCGCCAGCGGCCAGATCGATGGACGACTGCGCACCTCCCTGTTCGATCTCGAGCACCGCGCCCTGCAGGGTCGGTGGAAGGTTGGTCTCCTCGGGAGCGACCTGGACCGGGATCGCGAGGGTCGCGACGGCAGCCGTGGGGTCGCCCACCGCACCGTCGGTGACCTCGACCGTGATGGTGTCGTTGCCCGAGAAGTCCGCGGCCGGCCGGTACACGAGAGTGGATTCGCCCGAGACGAGCTCTCCACCGTCGCTGTGCTGTGCGGAGACCAGGCTCAGATCGGTGATGCGTGCTGGCTCGGCGCCGGGGCGCACCCGGACGTTGCTCGGATCCGCGAGATCGACGCTCACCTCGGAGCCGACCTGCACCTGGAGGGGCTGCCCCACCCAGACGGGAGCCTGTTTCGCGGTGCCGGGCACCCAGATGTATCCGGCAGAGGCGAGCTCGTCGACATCGGTGATGGTGTACCGGATGCGCTGCTGCTCTTCCTGCGGGAGGATCCGGACGGTGCCCTCCTCATCGAGCAGCTCGACACCGTCGGTCGGTTCGTCGAGCTCGACGGTGAGGTCCTTGGTGCTGCCATCGGGATCGGAGTCGTTGGCGAGCACCTCGACGTCCACGAAGTCCATCTCGGGGTCCATGACGTCCTCGACCGGGACGAAGTCATCCCGCGCCACCGGCGAAAGCTGCGGCGCATTGCTCGCCACCTTGATGGTCGCGGTCGCCGAACTCTTCAGCTGTCCATCCGTCGCGGAGTAGAGCACGGTGTGGGTGCCGGGCTCGGAAGGGGTGGTGACGGTGAGGTAGCCGTCGTCGGCATCCTCAGGCGGAGCGTGCTGCTGGATCTCGGTCATCGCCTCGACGTCACCGCGCACTACGGCCAACAGGTCGCCTTCAGGGTCGGTGTCGTTGGCGAGCACCGGGATCTGGACTTCGCGATCCGGCCGGACCTCCACGGTGTCGTCGACCGCATAGGGTGCCTGGTTGCGATCGTTCGGTGCGGCCACCCCGACCAGCACCTCGGCGGTGCCGATCGCGCCGTGGCGGTCCATCACCTGGTAGCGGAAGCGATCGGTGCCGACGGAGCCGTCGTGGGGAAGGTATTCGATCCACTCGCCGTTCGCGCTGACGATCTCTCCCAGCGTGGGCATCGGGCTGGTGACGCCGGTGAGCATCACGGAGTCGCCCTCGGGATCGATTCCGGTGGTCTGAACGGGGATCCGCACCGGCGTACCCGCGACGGTGCGCGCCGTGAGGTTGTCCGGCTTCGGCGCGGTGTTGTCGGCATCGCGCGGGACGATCGTGATGTAGGCGAGCGCTGAGCCGGTGCGGCCGGTCTCGTCGATCACCTGGTACTGGACCACGGCCTCACCGGTGGCGTCATCGTTCGCCCGGAAGCGAACCTGGTCCTGGTGGGGTTCGGTGTGCCCCAGCTCATCGGCGCGAGAGGTGTCCATCTCCTGCGCGAGATGGAGATCAGCGCCGGTCGGCGAGATGTCGTTGCCGGTCACGTTGATGTTGACCATGTCGCCGGCACGGACCACGGCCCGGTCCGGGACGGCCACGGGGTTCGCGAACTGGGTATCGGTGCTGGCGACCATCACCCGGGCGGTGCCGGTGGTGACGCCGGCCGAGTTCGCCACCTCGTAGGTCACAGGGACCGGCTCCGCCGAGACCATCGCACCCGGCGCCGCCTCGACTCGGATCAGGTGGTGGTTCACGATGGTGGCCTTCAGGCCACTGCCCTCAGGCACGTCGATCGAGTTGACGACCAGCACCCCGCCGGTGGGGTCCACGTCATTCTCCAACGGGTCCAGCAGGGTGTCCGTCCCAGTGGTCACCGTGCCCATGTCATCGACCGCGACCGGGGCGAGATTCTCCGCCTCGGGCTCGATGACATCGACCCTCACGAGTCCCAGCGAGACGGTGCTCGCGCCGCTCGCCGCCACCGTGTACTCGAGGTAGTAGGCGCCCGGCACGCTCGCCTGGACGTTGATGGTCCCCGCCTCGAGGACCGGGTCGATCTCGAGCCCGTCGACTTCGCTCACGCTGAGCAGCTCGAGATTGCCGCCGTTGGGGTTCAGATCGTTCAGCAGCGGCTTGATGGTCGTGGTGCGACCCGCCACGATCGTGGCGTGGTCCGCGGTGGTGATGGGCGCCAGGTCGGTCTCGGTCACCGACTCGATCTCGACGGTGCCCTCCCCCTGCTTGCCATGCTCGTCCCGGAAGCTGACCTCGATCTGCTTGGTTCCAGGGGCGAGTCCGGCATCGTTGAAGGTGACCAGGCCATCGGGACGGAAGGTCACGAGGTCCTCTGGTGGGACGGTGGCATTGGCGAGATAGAAGGCGTCGCCGTCCGGATCCTCCCAGTACGGGCTGATGTTGAAGCTGATCTCTTCACCGGAGCGGACCTGGACCTTGGTGATCATCTCGTCCGCGGGCCTGGGACCCTCGTTGTCGCCGTCGGCGCGCACGTCCAGAGTGACAGTTGCGGTATCGGTGCCACCGCGGCCGTCATTCGCCTGGTAGGTGAACGTGGCGCTGCCGGAGGCGTCCTCGTCCACCTGGATCTGGAGCTGAGTTCCGCCTCGGATCGGAGTGACAGTGCCGATGCCGGGCTGCTCGCCTTCGACGCGCACGGACAGGATGTCCCCGTCCGGATCAGTGTCGTTGCGGGTCACCGGCAGGACCACGCTCTTGCCGGGCCGCACACCGTACCGGTCCTCATTGGCGGTCGGCGGGCGATTCTCCTGATCGCGCTCTGCGGCGATGTTCGTGATCGTGGTGGTGAGAGTCTCCTTCTCCTTCTCCTCGGACTCGTTGGTCTGGATCTCCTGGGTCACGACCCAGTTGTCCACCACCTCCATGTTGTCCATGATCTCCCAGGACAATCCGAACTTCTGGTCGTTGAGGACCACCAGGTCGCGGTTGACGCGCAGCGTGAGATCGGCGGCGCTGTCCGCCTCGGGGATGCTCTCGGCGATCGGCTCCTCCCCTGCACACAGCCGCACATAACGGTTCGAGCCACCCCAGGCCCCGTAGGCGCATCCCTGGACCTGGGCGGGTGGGACCACGGTGCTCCCCGTGCCGCCGGCGGCCTGCTTCGTGGCCTTGCCACCGTCGAAGGGGATCACGAAGAGCGCATCGCGGGTGGCGAGCACGAAGTTGTCGGAGGCGGGGCCTGCCTGCTGGAGCTCGGCGAACTCCAGGGTGGAGACTCCGTCGTCGGTGAGGTCGTATTCGTTGGCGTCGGCTCCCACCCGGAGCAGGCGCTTCTCCTTGTCCAGGACCACCGGCTCGTCGCCGACCACCGTGAGCTGGAGCAGATCCGAATTGCTGGAGACATCAGCGAGTTCGATCGGTGTGTCCGCCGTCGTGTCCTGGGTCGGCGAGGTCTTCGCATACCTCAGCAGCTCGGAGCCGTTGAGCACATACACGACACCATTCTCGGAGACGGCGACCGGCGGCGCCTCCTTGCCGGTTTCGAGCACCGGATCTACTGCGGCGGGGCTGAATGCCGCGGCCTCTTCGGGGGTCAGGATCCAGACGCGCCCGTCCGGCGCAGCGATCACGACGCGATCCCCACCGATCTTCACCGTGGAACCTGCGGGCAGCTCGACGAGGCCGTTGCGAACCACGGACGCAGTGTTGATCGGGGTGAACCCCCGGGCGCCCGTCTCGAAGACGTGATACCCCGACTGGATGATGTCGAGGTCCTGACCGGTGGACATCAGTCGTGCATCGAGCTCACCGGCATCCACATTGAGCCGGCCGATGAGCCCGCTGTCCTGGTTCGAGACCCAGACCCCGCCATTGGAGACCTGGACATCAGACGAGGAAAGACCCGGATAGCGCAGCGCGAACCCGGTCAGCACCAGCGCGACCACAGCGATCATGGCCGAGGACGCGACCGTCACGCGCCTCCCCCGGCGTCGCTTGGATCCAGCGGTGTCAGACATGGACGTACCCCCAGCGCATGTTCCGATTCTCAACGCGCCCGCAAGTGGTGCCCAGCACTCGCTCAGAGAATGCTCCCCGGAGCTGATACTTCCGCGCGCGCGACCTGCCCAGGGTACCCGCAGCAGCGCATGAGCACCACGAGCGCCTGATCACGAAACGGTGTGGAGACCGGGACGGAGCTGGGCAGCCGCCCCGGTCCGCCCGGGAGTCAGCGTGCGCGCTCCACCAGGGTCCGGGTGAACGTCGTCAGCGCGGCACGGACGTCGCTCTCCGGCAGCTCGGCGAGAATCTCCACCGCCTCATCGGCAGTGCGCTGCGCGAGCGCGCGCGTCTCCTCGAGCGCAGGATCGGCCCGGAGCATTGCGACGAGCTCATCCAGCGCGGCATCTGAGCTGAGGTCACCGTCGAGCCGTGCCACGAGGTCCAGGCTATGGGCGTCCTGCTGCGCCGCAGCGCGGCGTCGAACCAGCAGGGTAGGCATCGTCGGCACTCCCTCACGCAGATCGATGCCGGGGGTCTTCCCGCTGGTGGCGGCGTCGCTCTCGAGATCGAGCACATCGTCCGCGAGCTGGAAGGCGACTCCGACCTTCTCCCCGTACCGCCGCATGACGTCGGCTGAGCCAGCGGGTCCCCCTGCCAGGGACGCCCCGAGGCTTCCCGCGAGGGCGAGAAGCGAGGCGGTCTTATCGGCGAGGACCGAGATGTAGTGGGCGAAGGGATCCTCGTCCTCCTTCGGCCCGACGGTCTCATGGAGCTGTCCCAGGCACAGCCTCTCGAAGGTCTCCGAGTGGAGGCGGACAGCCTCGGTCCCGATCCGGGCGCTGAGCGCACTCGCACGAGCGAAGAGGAAGTCACCGGTGAGGATCGCGACGTTGTTGCCCCAGAGCGAATGCGCGCTCTCCGCACCACGGCGGGTGGGCGCCGAGTCCATCACGTCATCATGGTAAAGACTCGCCAGATGCGTGAGCTCGACCAGGACTGCAGCGTCGAGCACCCCCTCAGCGTCGAGGTCACCGAGCGATGCCGCAAGCAGCACCAGCATGGGACGCACGCGCTTGCCTCCGGCATCCATCAGGTGACGGCTGGTCCAGCGGACCATGTCGTCGGACGTGGCCACGGAGTCACGCAGCCGCTCCTCGATGGCTCCGAGGCGCTCGACGATGTTGCTCGCGAGCTGCTCATCGATGTCGGGAACTCCCGGCAACGTGGACGGCATGGCTCTCCTGGAACTCAGCGGGGCGCCGGCGGCGCTCCCGGGACATGAACTGCGGGATGCTCGAGACGACGAGGCCACGAGCTCGGGAACCAGCAACGGATGGCTGCGCGGACCCGACAACCGAGTCTACCGGCTCTTCGCGGTTCGTGGTGAATGACCCTGCTGTGGCGGGTATTCACGCTA
>NZ_JBQDLF010000042.1:0-36936 GCF_052095815.1 Brachybacterium sp.
GCGCGCTTCCCTGACACGGAAGAGGTCACTGGTTCGATCCCAGTATCGCCCACCACGGAAGGCCCCCTCGGAACGTCGAGGGGGCCTTCGTCGTGCCTCGCCCGGGACGCTTCCCGTACTCGGGGCCGCCATCGGCGAGCTGAGCGGCCCCGCGAACACTGCGCCTGCTGCGAACGCTGGAACCGAGCAGCGCGAGCATCTCGGAACCGAGGTGCTCGCGCATCACATCGGGCCGGCGATGTGATGTCCTGAGTGAGTGCCCCGGGTCCGGGACGCATCCAGGAATAAGCCGTCTACTCTGAGGTCATGCAGATCTGGCCCGGACAGTCCTACCCCCTGGGTGCCACCTTCGATGGGTCGGGCACCAACTTCGCCCTCTTCTCAGAGGTGGCGGAGCGCGTCGAGCTATGCCTGATCGGCGACGACGGTGCCGAGCGCCGGGTCGAGATCACCGAGGTCGACGCCTACGTATGGCACGTCTACCTGCCGTCGGTCCAGCCCGGCCAGCGCTACGGCTTCCGGGTGCACGGCCCTTACGATCCCGCCGCAGGGCATCGCTGCGACCCCTCGAAGCTCCTGCTGGATCCCTATGCGAAGGCGATCGCCGGGATGGCGAGCAACCATCCCTCGCTCTACAGCTACGACTTCGAGGACCACGAAGCTCGCAACACCGAGGACTCCGCCGCGCACACCATGCACTCGGTGGTCGTCTCCCCCTTCTTCGACTGGGGCAACGACCATCCACCGGCCCATGAGTACCACGACACCGTCATCTACGAGGCTCACATCAAGGGCTTGACGATGCTCCATCCCGACATCGATGAGGACATCCGGGGCAGCTATGTCGCGATGGGGCACCCGGCGATCATCGATCACCTCAAAGAGCTGGGCGTCACCGCGGTGGAGCTGATGCCGGTCCATCAGTTCGTGCAGGACGGCCACCTGGTCGAGAAGGGCATGCGCAACTACTGGGGCTACAACACCATCGGCTTCTTCGCCCCGCACAACGAGTACGCGCACGCCGGACAGCTGGGCCAGCAGGTCCAGGAGTTCAAGCAGATGGTCAAGAACCTGCACGAGGCGGACATCGAGGTGATCCTCGACGTGGTCTACAACCACACCGCCGAGGGCAACCAGATGGGCCCGACCCTGTGCTTCCGCGGCATCGACAACGCCGCCTACTACCGCCTGGTCGACGAGGACAAGGCCCACTACTACGACACCACCGGCACCGGGAACTCCCTGCTCATGCGCACCCCGCACGTGCTCCAGCTGATCATGGACTCGCTGCGCTACTGGGTCACCGAGATGCATGTGGACGGTTTCCGCTTCGATCTCGCCTCGACCCTGGCCCGTGAGCTGCACGAGGTGGACCGCCTCTCGGCCTTCTTCGACATCATCCAGCAGGATCCGGTGATCTCCCAGGTGAAGCTCATCGCCGAGCCCTGGGACCTCGGTGAGGGTGGCTATCAGGTGGGCGGGTTCCCGCCCCTGTGGTCGGAGTGGAACGGCAAGTACCGCGACACGGTGCGGGACTTCCACCGCTCAGAGCCGGACACGATCGGTGACTTCACCTCACGCCTGGCCGGCAGCTCAGACCTCTACCAGCACACCGGGCGCACCCCGATCGCCTCGATCAACTTCGTGACCGCCCACGACGGCTTCACCATGCGGGACCTGGTCTCCTACAACGACCGGCACAACGAGGCCAACGGAGAGGACGGGAAGGACGGCGAGAGCCACAACCGCTCCTGGAACTCCGGAGTCGAGGGCCCGAGCGAGGACCCGGAGGTACGGGAACTGCGCCTGCGCCGCACCAAGAACCTGATGGCCACGCTGCTGCTGAGCCAGGGCGTGCCGATGATCCTGCACGGCGACGAGATGGGCCGCACCCAGAACGGCAACAACAACACCTACTGCCAGGACAACGAGCTGTCGTGGATGGACTGGGAGCTGAACCAGTTCGAGATGGAGATGCTCTGGTTCACCCAGCAGATGATCACGCTGCGGAAGGAGCATCCGATCTTCCGGCGCCGCCGCTTCTTGAAGGGAGTGGTGCGCGACGACGCTGACTCCCCGCTCGCGGACGTGGTCTGGATCGGCACCGACGGAACGCTGATGACCGATGCGGACTGGCAGGATCCCCACAACAAGTGCCTGACCATGTTCCTCAACGGCTCCGCGATCCCCGAGCCGAATCTGCGCGGCGAGCGCATCATCGACGATTCGGCGCTGGTGATGTTCAATGCCTCCGGAAATCCTGTCGACTTCACCCTTCCCTCGGCCGAACACGGCGCGCAGTGGAAGGTCGAGCTGGGCACCGGCGGCACGATCGACGTCGGGGACGTGCTCGACGCCGGGCAGACGATCAGTCGGCCCAGCCATTCTCTGCTCGTCCTGCTGCGTCCGCCGCTGACGGAGCAGGGTGAGGATGCCGCCGCCCCGCGGGAGGTCCGCGGGGAGCAGGGAGAGATCCGCCCCATCCGCGCCTGAGACCGATTCCCCCCCTGCCCCGGGGCAGCGACCTTGGCCCGGGCCGTGATGAAGGAGAGCATCGACCCGTGAGCACCGATTCCAGCCACCGTCCCGCCGCGAGGGGGGCTGAAACCGCGACCACCACCGGTGCCCTGCGCGCCATCCGGCCCGTGCCGACCTCCACGTACCGTCTGCAGCTGCACGAGGGCTTCACCGCCGACGATGCCGTAGCCGTGGTCCCGTATCTCGCCCGGCTCGGCGTGGGGCACCTGTTCTGCTCCCCCGTGCTGCAGGCGGCTCCCGGGTCCACCCATGGCTATGACGTGGTCGACCATTCCCGGATCGGCGAGGAGATCGGCGGAGAGGGGGCGCTGCGCCGACTTGCCGACGCCGCGCACGCCCACGGGATGGGACTGATCGTCGACGTGGTGCCCAACCACATGGCGATCCCCACCCCGATCTGGCACAACCGTGCGCTGTGGTCGGTGCTGCGGGACGGGCCCCGCTCCCCCTTCGCCGACTGGTTCGATCTTGACCCCTCGTCTGAGCTGTCCATCCTGGTGCCCGTCCTCGGCAGGACCATCGGTGCGGTCCTGGCCGATGGGGAGATCAGTGTGGGCCCGGAGGAGATCCCTCAGGCCGACGGCACCACCGCGGTCGAGACCGTGGTGCGCTACTTCGACCATGTGCTCCCGGTCGCCGCCGGCACCGAGCACCTGGGCCTGGCGGATCTGCTCGAACGGCAGTGGTACCGCCTGGCGTATTGGAAGGTCTCCGATGAGGAGCTGAACTACCGCCGCTTCTTCGACGTGGACACCCTCGCCGGGCTCCAGGTGGAGCTGCCGCACGTGTTCGAGGCGACCCATGCGACGCTGCTGCGTCTGCAGGGCGAAGGGGTCATCGACGGCTACCGCATCGATCATCCCGACGGCCTGTCCGATCCCCGCGGCTACCTGCGGGACCTCGAAAGCTCCACCGGTGGCGCCTGGACCGTGGTGGAGAAGATCCTCGAGGGCGAGGAGCAGCTGCCCGGTGATTTCCCCTGTGCGGGGACCACCGGCTACGACGCCCTCTGGCGAGTGGGAGGGCTCTTCCATGACCCGCACGGGGCGATCGGTCTGACGCATCTGTGGCAGCGACGCACCGGGGACCTGCGCCCCTTCGAGGAGGTCGCCGAGGAGTCGACGGACCTGATCGTCTCCACCAGCCTGTGGGCGGAGGTTGAACGGCTGACCACCCTGATCCACCGCATCTGCCAGGAGGACATCCGCCTGCGCGACACGACCCGTCGGAACCTGCAGAAGGTGATCGTCGCGCTGCTGGGGTCGATGGACCGCTACCGCGCTTACATCGTCCCCGGCGAGCCGGCCTCCGGCTCCGAGCGGGCGGTCCTCGAGCAGGCGGCGGCCCGCGCGCGCCAGCGTCTCGGTGAGGACGAGGATGTGGTGACCACCCTGGAGACGGTGCTCGCGCTGGTCTGCGGGGACGAGGTGGGCAGCGCGGGCCGTACGGGCAGCGCGGAGCGGGACGAGGTGGTGGTGCGCTTTGCACAGACCTGCGGCCCGGTCCACGCCAAGGGGCTCGAGGACACCGCCTTCTACCGCTACACCCGCTTCCTGCCTGTCAACGAGGTCGGCGCGGACCCGGACCGGATCGGTGTCGAACCGGACCAGCTGCACGATCATGCGCAGTCGATGGTCCGCACCCGCCCCGATGCGATGACCACTCTGTCCACGCATGACACCAAGCGCAGCGAGGACGTCCGGGCGCGGCTCGCGGTGCTCACCGAGCAGCCGCTGGAATGGGCGCTGGTGGTGCAGGATCTCGACCGTGCGACCGCCGAGGACCGCGGGGACCGGGTCGACGGGGCGATCGAGCTGCTCCTCTGGCAGACCCTCGCCGGATGCTGGGAGCTTCCCGGATCGTCGGCCGCGGCGCTGAGCGCGGAGCGGCTCGAGGGATATCTGCTCAAGGCCATGCGGGAGGCGAAGAGCTTCACCACCTGGACCGAGCAGGATGCGGACTACGAGCAGCAGGTGCTGGCGCTGGGACGCGCGGCGCTGGAGTCCTCCGACGTGCAGCGGATCCTCACCGACTGGACTCGCCGCACTGCCGCCGCGCAGCGCAGCGCGATCCTCGGGCAGAAGCTGGTGCAGCTGACGATGCCCGGGGTGCCGGATGTGTATCAGGGCAATGAATCGATCGATCTCTCCCTCGTGGATCCGGATAACCGGCGCCCCGTGGACCATGCACTCCATGAGGAGCGGCTGGCCCGGATGATCGAGGGTGCCGGACCCGATGGGATCGCCGACGAGAAGCTCTGGCTCACCCACCGTGCGCTGGTGCTGCGCAGAGCGCGCCCTGAGCTCTTCCAGGGACGGGACGCGAGCTACCATCCGCTGCCCACCACCACGGGACATGCGGTCGCCTTCGGTCGGGCGGCCGCGGAGGGAGACGTTGAGGTCGTCACGGTCGTCACTCGCCTCGCCCTTGGGCTCGCCCAGCGTGGAGGCTGGGGAGACGGCTGGATCGCGCTGCCTTCCGGACGCTGGCGGGATGCGCTCAGCGGCGCCGAGTTCGACGGCGGTCAGGTGAGCCTCGGCGAGCTGCTCGACGCCTGGCCCGTCGCGCTGCTGGTGCGCAGCGCGGGGATGGAGGAGTCCCGATGACCACCGGTGCTGCGAGCCCTCCCGGCCCCCGCCGCTATGACCGCTTCGAGCTGTGGGCCCCGGCCGTCCGCACCGTGGAGGTGCGGATCGACGGCGTCGTGCACCCGATGAGCGCGAGCGCAGAGGGCTGGTTCCGCCTGCCCGACGTGCCCGCCGTGCCGGGAGCCCGCTATGCCTACCGGCTCGATCAGGGCGAGCTATGGCTGCCCGATCCGAGGTCCCTGTCGCAGCCGGACGGCGTGCACGGCGAGAGCGAGGTCCTCGATCCTCGGTCCCTGCGCACCGCGACCCCATGGCGGGGCAGGAGCCTGCGCGGGCGGGTGCTCTACGAGCTCCACGTCGGCACCTTCGCCCCCGGGCCCGACGGGCGCGGAGGCAACTTCGACTCCGCCATCGAGCGGCTCGACGCACTGGTCGAGCTGGGGGTCGACGCGATCGAGCTGCTGCCGGTGGCGACCTTCCCCGGAGATCGCGGCTGGGGCTATGACGGGGTGGGCCTGTACGCGGTCCATGCCGCCTATGGCGGGCACGCCGGGCTGGCCCGCTTCGTCGAGGCCGCGCATTCCCGCGGGCTCGCCGTGCTGCTCGATGTGGTGCACAACCATCTGGGCCCCTCCGGGAACTACCTGGGCATGTTCGGGCCCTACTTCACCGACCAGCACGAGACCCCGTGGGGCGAGGCGGTCAACCTCGATCAGCCGGGCTCCCGCCAGGTGCGCGACTTCCTGCTGGGCAGCGTCCGTCAGTGGCTGGTGGACGTGGGCCTGGACGGGCTGCGCCTGGACGCCGTCCACGAGCTGCAGGACGATTCCCCGCAGCACTTCCTGGCCGAGCTCGCCGAGGCGGTCTCCACCTGGGAGGACGAGACCGGCCGCGAGCTGACCCTGATCGCAGAATCTGACCGCAACGACCCGGCCACGGTCTCCCCCACCCGCGCCGGCGGCCTCGGCATGGACATGCAATGGGCCGACGATGTCCACCATGGCGTCCACGCCTGGATCACGGGCGAGCGGGCAGGCTATTACGGAGACTTCGGGAGCGCCGAGGCGCTCGCCGCCGTGCTGCAGCGGGTCTTCCTGCATGCGGGCACTTTCTCCACGTTCCGCGACACGGTGTGGGGAGCTGCCGTGGATCCGGCGTCCGCCGACTACGACGCGCACTCCTTCGTGACCTTCCTGCAGAATCACGACCAGGTGGGCAATCGCGCGAGCGGAGACCGCATCCACCATGGCATCGACCTCGCGCAGCAGGCCGCGGCGATCGCCCTGATCCTGCTGGGCCCGGGTACCCCGATGCTGTTCCAGGGCGAGGAGTGGGCGGCCTCGACGCCGTTCGCCTTCTTCACCGACCATGACGACGAGCTGGGCCCGCTGGTGAGCGCCGGGCGGGTCGCGGAGTTCGCCGCCATGGGCTGGGCCGAGCAGGTCCCCGATCCGCAGTCGCGAACGACCTTCGAGTCCTCGATGCTACTTTGGAGCGAGCGGGAGCAGGGCAGCCATGCCCAGATGCTGCAGTGGTATCGCACGTTGATCGCCCTGCGCCGGGAGCAGGCGGACTTCCATGATCCGGACCTCCGACGCACCAGGGTCAAGGTGCTCGCCGAGGAGACCGTGCTGCTGCAGCGCGGGGATCTAGCCGTACTGGCCCATCGAGGACCGGGTCCGCTGGCTGGAGGTCTCCGCGCGGCCGAGGTGCTCGCCTCCTTCGGCGGGATCGATCGAGCACCGGACGGCACGCTCTCGATGCCCGGCCCCGGAGCAGCGGTGCTGCGTCCCCTACCGGCTGTCTAGGGGGGCCAGGAGACGGCGTCGGCACTGCCTGAGCGGGTCAAGAAACTCCGTCGGCGCCGCCTGAGCGGGTCAAGAGACTGCGTCGACCCCGCCCGTGCGCAGCAGCCCCGCACCGTCGTTCGCGAGTGAGGCGAGCCGCGAGAGGGATCGCAGGTACTTCTTGCGGTAGCCGCTGCGCAGCAGCTCCTCGGAGAAGAGGTCACCGAGCACGGGGGGCGCATCGTCGCCGTCGCGCTCCCCTTCTCGCTCCTCTTCGCGCTCGCCGTTGTTGCCCGGTGCGAGGGCTACGAGGGTGGGCACCTCCCTGTCGTAGAGCCGGTCCACCAGGACCACGAAGCGCAGGGCGTCGTGATGACGGGTGAGCCCATGCATGCCGACGAGGTGGACTGAGGAGACCTCATCGATCAGGGCGCCATAGCGGGAGGGGTGCACGGTGCTCAGGTGCTTCAGCAGCGGGTCGAAGCTGTCGAGTGTCGCCCCCGGGGTGGACCCGGCGTGCTCAGCCACCTCCGCCTCGGGAAGGGTGCAGATCTCGCTGACGCCGTCACGCCGCCGGTAGTCCTCGCCGTCGATCCGCAGCACCTGGAACCGCTGAGCCATGGCCTGGATCTCCCGCAGGAAGTCCTGGGCGGCGAAACGTCCCTCGCCGAGCGCATCGGGCAGGGTGTTCGAGGTGGCGACGATCGCGACGCCCCGGTCGGAGAGCTCGCGGATCAGACGGGTCATCAGCAGGGTGTCGCCGGGATCGTCGAGCTCGAACTCGTCGATGCACACCAGCTGCGACTCGCCCAGCAGGTCGACCGCCTTCTGGAACCCGAGCGCCCCCACCAGATCGGTGTACTCCACGAAGGTGCCGTAGACGCGCGCGCCGTCGACCGCATGGAACAAGCTGGTGAGCAGGTGGGTCTTGCCGACCCCGAAGCCGCCGTCGAGGTAGATGCCGAGCGCGGGCTCCGGCTTCCGGCGCAGGCGGGCCAGGAAGCCGCCGCGCGGCTGCCCGAGCGCAGCGGCGAAGGCGGTGATGCGCTGCTTGGCCTCCTCCTGGGAGGGATACGCGGGGTCCGGGACGTAGTTATCCAACCGCGCCTGGGCGAAGCGCGGCGGCGGCACCAGATCTGCGAGCAGGCGCTCGAGGGAGGGTGCGGGCCGGCGGTCGCTCAGTGCATCGGTCACGCCGGTCAGTGTAGGCGGCGGGATCCCGCGCTCGCCGGTTCTCCGCCTCGGGTGCCGCTGGTGGATGAGCGAGACCACATCGCCGCGCAGCCCCACTCGTCGCCACCGACCGCCGCTGACCGCCGCTGACCTCCCTGACCGCCCCGACCGCCACCCGGCGGCGCACATCGCCGCCTGGCCCCGGTGCGGCAGTGCTGGCGCAGGCCTCACGACCGCCAGCGACGGTTCAGAGTCGGAGGCCGATCGATCCCTCGAGAGCAGGAGAGGCGGGGTCTCGCACCGGCACCTCGACCCTGCCCACGGACTCCTCGAGTCCCAGCTCGCGCACCAGGTAGTCCGCGAGCAGCCGTTCATAGCGGGCCGGGTCGCGGTTCCACTCCCGGGTGTGAGAGGCGCCCTCGAAGGGGACGAATTCGATGAGGTCGGGCCGCAGCGCAGCAAGCTGCCTGCTGGGCTCGGGCGGGACCGTCTCGTCATCCAGGGCATGGAACAGCAGGGTGGGATGGATGAGGCGCTCGGCGTAGTACGGAGGCGTCATCTCATGCAGCGCGAGCGGCTCATGCAGGCGCACCATCCGGGCACCGATCTGCGAGGTCATCATCCACAGGGCGAGCTGTCGCATCGGAGTGGGAGCTTTGAGGGAGGTCGCGTGATGGAACAAGATGTCCTGCCAGTCCACGGCCGGGGAGTCCAGCACCAGCGCGATGATGCGGTCCCGATGCGCAGAGCGGACGGAGGTGCGCAGCGCGATCCCACCGCCCATCGACCATCCCACCAGCACGATCCGACGTGCCCCCTGCGCCACCGCGTAGTCGATCGCGGACTCGGTGTCCTCCCACTCAGCGGCTCCGAGATGGTGCATGCGGTCAGCGGAGGGAGGTGCGCCGACGTCATTGCGATAGGTGATCGCCAGGCTTGTCAGGCCCAGCCTGTGCAGCAACGGGATCACGCGCAGCGCCTCACCGCGCGCGGAGCCGTGCCCGTGGATGAGGATCGCCCAGGTGTCCTCATTGCCGCTGGCGGAGCCGTGGTCAGCATCGGGCCGCACCTGCCAGGCGGGCATGTGCCCCACCGGCGAGTCGATCTGGACCTCCTCGGTGGGCAGGCCGTGAGCGGTCTGCGGGGTCCCGGCCCAGTAGAAGCCGTTGCTCGCGGCGCGGTCCACCTCGAGCGGCTCCGCCGTGTCATCGCCCCATCGGGGCCGCGAGACGGTGGTGGGCGTCGGCCGCCCGTCGACCGGCCCCAGCCGGACGTGGACGGCGCCACCGCCCTGGCGGAGTGCGAGCACCCCACCGCGACGGGTGACCTTGGTGTCGTCCAGATGAACTCGATCCGGGTGGACCGCGCGGATCGCCACGTCCCGGCGGCCGCGCAGGGTCTCGCGCGGCACCAGCGGCAGTCTGGCCATGACCCGTGCCCCCACGGTGAGCAGGCCTCCGCTGAGCGCGAACATCGAGGCCGCTCCGACGGCGCCGTAGACGGCCACCTCGGGCCAGCGTGCCTGGTCAGGACGATGCGGGCGGGGCAGGAAACGGCCCAGCGAGCCGGTGGTCCGGCGGGTCCGGTAGAGGTCGCGCGTCATACCGCGCATCCTATCGGGGGGCTAGGATCGAGACTGTGAACGCCTCGTTCACCATCCCCTCACGAGCGATCGCCAGCTCGTATGAGCGACACCCTCGGGCGTCGCAGAATCGGAGGCTCTCAGATGTCCACCGAACCCATCGGCACCCGTCCGTACCCGATCACCGTCAGCGATCTGGAGTGGCGCGAGCGCCTCTCCCCTGGTGAGTACCAGGTCCTCCGACAGGGCGGCACCGAACGCCCCGGCACCGGTGACTACGAGGAGGTCCGCTCAGCGGGCACCTATGCCTGCAAGGGGTGCGGCGCTGAGCTGTTCACCGCCACCACCCAGTTCGACGCCCACTGCGGCTGGCCAGCTTTCTACGCCCCCACGGACTCCGACGCCGTGGAGCTGCTCGAGGATGTCTCCCTGGGGATGCGGCGCATCGAAGTGCGCTGCGCCGGCTGCGGTTCCCACCTGGGTCACGTCTTCGAGGGAGAGGGCTTCGCGACGCCGACGGACCAGCGGTACTGCATCAACTCGATCAGTCTGGTCCATAGCGACGACGCGAGCGCGAGCGCCGCCGACCCCGCCTGATCGCGCAGCACGACGAGCTGATCCCGCAGAGCGGGGAGAGCTCGGCGCGCCTGCCGGACTCGAGGTCACGCCGCGGATAGCCTCCCTGCGTGTCCGTCCATCGAATCCGCTCCAGCGATGACACCTTCCGTGCCGCCATCGACGCCATGACCAACGCTCCTCAGCCCGCAGAGTTCAGCTGGCGCACCATCCCCGCCCCGTCGCGGATGGCACCGTCGACGTGGGCCTGCACCGGCGAGATCCTCGTGCATGACGATGAGCTCGCCTCCGGTCGCCTGGTGATCCTGCACGATCCGGAGGGGCAGGAGTCCTGGGACGGCACATACCGGATGGTCGCGCTGGTCCAGGCGCAGCTCGAACCCGAGTTCGCGATCGAGTCGATGCTCGGCGACGTGGCCTGGTCCTGGGTCACCGAGTCCCTCGAGCTCCATGAGGCCGAGGCCCGGGAGCTGGGCTGCACCGCCACCCGGGTGGTCTCCCAGTCCTACGGGGCGCTCGCCTCGCGCGCGTCCACGGTGGACGTCGAGATGCGGGTGTCCTGGACGCCCGAGCCGCTCGTACCCTCGGACAGCCCCAGTGCACAACAGGACGCCGGGCAGGGAGAACTGCCGGCCATCGATCTGGTGCCCCATTTCGCTGCCTGGACCGCGATGCTTGCTGCGGCCGGCGGTCTGCCCCCGGCACCGCCGCGCATCGCCCCGATCGCCCCCACCCATCGCGCGAGGGCACCGCGCCCCGAGGAAGCGGGAGACGCCCGGTGACGGACTCGCCCCAGCTCAAAAACCTCAAGGCGCCCCGCGACGGTCTCATGCCCGTCATCGATCGGATCCAGCCGCTGCTGGCCTGGTGCGAGGCCGCCGCCACCGCTCCCGAGGAGCCGGTCTCGGTCGATGCCGAGCGTGCCTCGAGCTACCGCTACAGCTCTCGGGCCTATCTGGTCCAGCTGCGCACCGAAGCGGCCGGCACCGCGCTCATCGATCCCCTGGCATTCCCGATGCCGGGCACCCTGATCAAGCTGCTGGCGGGTCGGGAATGGGTGCTGCATGCGGCGGGCCAGGACCTTCCGAGCCTCGCCGAGCTCGGCCTGCACCCGGCAGCGCTCTTCGACACCGAGCTGGCCGCGCGGCTGCTGGGGATGGAGCGGGTGGGTCTCGGCGCAGTCGTCGAGGACACCCTGGGACTGCATCTGGCCAAGGAGCACTCCGCCGCTGATTGGTCGCGGCGCCCGCTGCCCGAGGGATGGCTCAGCTACGCGGCCCTCGATGTGGAGGTGCTCGTGGAGGTCCGTGAGGTCCTGGTCGAGCGGCTGCGCGCGGCGGGCAAGGAGGACTGGGCGCGCCAGGAGTTCGAGCACGAGCGCACCCGCGAGCACGGACCCACCCGGTCCTCCAGCTGGCGGGGGCTGCACGGCCTGGGGGGCCTGCGCAGCACCCGACAGCTCGCGGCGGCCCGCGAGATGTGGAACCGTCGCGATCAGATCGCGAGCGCCGAGGACCTCTCCCCACACCGGGTGATCAAGGATCGGGACATCGTCGCCGCCGCGAAGGAGGCACCCCGAGGCCGGGAGGCCTTCGACCGTGCGCTGCCCGCTAAGCTCCGCCGCAAGGACACCTGGTGGCAGGCCGCACGCACCGGGATCGAACTGCCTCCGGCTCATCTGCCCGAGCGCAGCGAACGCTCCTATCCCCCGCCGCACAAGCTGTGGTCCAAGAAGTACCCCGAGGTCGCCGAGCGCTACCAGCTGGTGCGCACCGCCGTCGGTGAACGGGCGGAGGATCTCGAGATGCCGCCGGAGAACCTGCTCCAGCCCGCGCTGCTGCGCCACTGGGTGTGGGAGCACGAGCAGGCCCCGGAGGAGACCGAGATCGCCGAGCAGCTGACCGCACTCGGCGCCCGGCCGTGGCAGGTCGAGCAGGCCGCTCCGGTGATCCACCGGTCACTCACCGAGCAGGACTGACAGCAAGCTGGACTGAGACCGCACCAGTTCGAATCATGCCGGTTCAGACCGCGCCGGTTCAGTCCCTCCCTGGACGCTCCATGAACGGCGCGTCGGCAGCTCGCAGCTGCGTCGCGCGCTCGGATCCAGCGCTGCGCAGCACCTGCAGCGCCAGCAGAGCGGAGACCGTGGTCCCGTTCGTGATGCGGCCCTCGAGCACCGCGGTCACCGCCTCGGACAGCGGCACCCAGCGGGAGATCAGCTCCGCCTCCTCATGGGTGCGTTCGAACTCCGCGGAGCTCACTCGCACGCCGGAGGCGAGGTACACGCGGATCACCTCGTCGTTGCCTCCCGGGCTGGGACGCAGATCCACCAGGGTCTGCATCTGCCCGGGCTCATATCCGGTCTCCTCGGCGAGCTCCCGCGCCGCGGCGATGTGCGGTGCCTCGCCGTCGAGATCGAGCAGGCCAGCCGGGATCTCCCAGAGGCTGTGGCCCACTGGATGGCGGTACTGCCGGATCATCAGCACCCGGTCCTGATCGTCGACGGCGAGCACCGCCACCGCTCCGGTGTGCCAGACGTACTCGCGGTCGAAGCGCACTCCCTCAGCGAAGTCCACGGTGTCCCGCACCAGATCCCACACCATGCCTTCATGCAGAAGGCGATGAGCGGCGACCGGGCGGCGGTCGGGCAGATCCCGCAGAGGCGCCTCGGTGCCGCTCTCGGCGCGGTTCTCAGCGGTGCGGTGCTCAGCGGTGCGGTTCTCAGCGGTGCGGCTCTCAGCGGTGCGGCTCTCAGCGGTGCGGCTCTCGGCGGTGCGGCTCTCGGCGGTGCTGCTCTCCGCGGAGCCGCGGTTCTGGTCAGTCATCTGCTCGCTCCTTCGTCATCGTGTCGTCCTTCGGCGTCGTGCCGTCGAGGTCCTGTGCGGCATCGGCAGGTTCCGAGGGGACCTCCAGCAGCCGGGTCGCCTTCTGCAGCTCAACCGCTGCGCCGATCAGCCCCGCGAACAGTGGATGGGCGCGGGTGGGGCGGGACTTGAGCTCGGGGTGCGCCTGAGTGCCGATGTAGAAGGGGTGAACCTCCGGGTCGAGCTCGACGAACTCGACCAGGCTGTGGCCATCCTCGAGCTGCGAGGTCCCCGAGATCCGCAGCCCTGCCTGCTCGAGCGATTCGCGGTACGCGTTGCCGACCTCGTAGCGGTGACGGTGACGCTCGGAGACCGTGGTGGTGCCATAGGTCCGGGCTGCGAGTGAACCCTCCACCAGCGTGTGCTCATAGGAGCCCAGGCGCATCGTCCCGCCCAGGTCACCCTGACCGGAGACGATGGCGGCCTGTTCGGCCATGGTGGCGATCACCGAATGGGCGGTGTCCGGATCGAACTCGGTGGAGTGGGCATCTGCCAGAGCGAGCTCGCTGCGGGCGTACTCGATGACCATCGACTGCATTCCCAAGCACAGCCCCAGCGCAGGGATGCCACGGGTGCGCGCGTGGCGGAGGGCACCGATCTTCCCGTCGACCCCTCGCACCCCGAACCCGCCGGGCACCACGATCGCGTCGACCCCCTTGAGCTGTTCCGCCGCCCCCTCGGGGCTGGTGCAGAGATCGGACTCGATCCAGCGCAGGTTCACTTTCGCGCGGTGGTGGAAGCCCCCGGCTCGCAGCGCCTCGGTGACCGAGAGATAGGCGTCCGGCAGGTCGACGTACTTGCCGACCAGGGCGACGCTGACCTCGTAGTCGGGGTGATGGACCCGCTGCAGCAGCTCCTCCCACTGCGCCCAGTCGACGTCATGGCTGAGCAGGTCGAGGCGACGGATGGCGTAGGCGTCCAATCCCTCCCCGTGCAGCACCCGCGGGATCTCATAGATCGAGGAGGCATCCGCGCAGGTGACCACTGCGTCGAGGTCCACATCGCACATCGAGGAGATCTTCGCCTTCACCGAGGCGGGCAGCTCACGGTCGCTGCGCAGCACGATCGCATCGGGTTGGATGCCGATCGAGCGCAGTGCCGCCACGGAGTGCTGGGTGGGCTTGGTCTTCAGCTCCTTGGACGGACCGATGAAAGGCACCAGGGAGACGTGCACGAAGAACACATTGTCCCGGCCCACGTCCTGGCGCACCTGACGTGCCGCCTCGAGGAACGGCTGGGACTCGATGTCGCCGACGGTCCCGCCGATCTCGGTGATGATCACATCGATGTCGTCCCCGGCCTGGGAGCGCATCGACGCCTTGATCGCATCGGTGATGTGCGGGATCACCTGGACCGTGTCGCCGAGGTACTCGCCTCGGCGCTCCTTCGCGATCACGGTGGAGTAGACCTGGCCGGTGGTGATGTTGGAGTTCGCGGTGAGGTTCTCATCGAGGAACCGCTCGTAGTGCCCGATGTCCAGATCGGTCTCGGCGCCGTCCTCGGTGACGAACACCTCTCCGTGCTGGAACGGGTTCATGGTGCCCGGATCCACGTTGAGGTACGGATCGAGCTTCTGCATCGTCACCCGCAGTCCGCGACTGCTCAGCAGCATCCCGAGAGACGAGGCGGTCAGCCCCTTGCCGAGGCTCGAGACGACGCCGCCGGTGACGAAGATGTGCTTGGTAGTGCCGTGGTTCCTGAAGGGCTTGGCCGCTGCGGCCGCCCCAAGTCGTTGAAGGGGGCTGGTGCCGGTCTGGGGGGCGCTCGCGCTGTTATCTACCACGGACCCCCAATCTACCAGTGGCGAGGGCCAGGCGCGAGCACCTCGTCGAGCTGGACGAGCAGATCCTCGGCCGTGGGGAGCTCGAGCGCCCGGCGGCGGGCAGACTCCTCCGCGGTGCTGCGCAGCGCAGGATCCTGCATCGTGGTGATCGCAGCGGCGAGTGCTGCGGGATCACCGACCGGGACCAGATGGGCGGCGTCTGCGGTGACCCAGCGGGTACCACCGGCATCCGTCGCCACGATCGCCCGGCCTGCTCTCAAGGCTTCCTGGAGCGAGACCGGCTGCCCCTCCCAATGCGCCGCGGAGACCAGCAGGTCGCAGGCCGCCAGCAGAGCGGGGACATCATCACGCCGCCCGAGCAGCTCGACCGGGAGCCGTTCGGCGTGGATCCGCGCGTCCAGCTCCTGCGCGAGCGGACCATCTCCGGCGACTCGGATCCGCACCGGTGCGCCGTCCCGCAGCAGCGCGGCGGCGTCGAGCAGGTCGTGCAGCCCCTTCTGCGGTGCCAGGCGGGCGATCACGAGGATCTCCAGGTGGCTCCCGCCCCGGGCCTCGCTCGGTACGGCAGCGGCAGTCGCTGGCACCGGCACTGCGTCGGTGCCCATGGGCACCAGCACTGCGTCGGTGGCCCCGGTCGCGGCGTCGGTCGGCGATGGCGCGGGGATGATCGCGTGGTGCACGTCGCCGGCCCCCGCCTTCCGTGCGGTCTCGGCGAGGTCGGGAGAGACGGCGAGCACCGTGTTCGCCCGACGGGCGAGCAGGCGTAGCAGAAGCGCGCCGACGACACGGGTGGGCAACGAGCCGACGGTGCGGTTATGCAGCGTGACCACCAGGTGATGACGGCTCAAGCCCCACATCGCCACCGCGGCCAGGGCCCCGGCTCGCAGCCCGTGGGCATGGACAGTCACCGCTGACGGCGCGAACCGCGGGGACCCGGCGGACTCGGTGGACTCGGCGGACTCGGCGGATTCGGCCGGCTGGGCCGGCTGGGCGCGCTGAGCTGGTTGGGCGGTCGTCGTGGTCGTCGCGGGGATCGCGAGCGTGGCGCTGCTCAGGATCTGCCGCAGCGTCCTCACGGTGCGCAGATCTTCGAGCAGATCAGGACGTTCTCGGATCCGCACCGGCGCCTCGCGGACGTCACGTCCGGCTGCCTCCAGCAGAGCCAGCTCCTGATCGACATGCGCCGCCAGACCGCCGCTCGCCGTGGGTCGCACCAGCAGGATCGTCACGATGCTGACCTCGCCGCGCCGAAACGTCCGCCCCGCAGGCGGCGCAGCGCCCTCCGGGTCAGCTCCGGATCCGCCGCGGCCATCGCCGCAGCCGCGATCAGACCGGCGATCAGACCGCAGGCGATTCCGACCAGCACAGCGCCCACCTCCCCCATGTCGGTGGTCACGAGCTGCCTGCCCAGCAGCAGCCCGGGGATCCCACCGCCCAGCAGCGCGACCGGGACCATCAGCGCGGTGCGTCGCACCGCAATGAGGTGTCCCCCGTGCTCGAGGACGTCCGCGATCCGTGCCAGTCCCACCAGCCCGGCCAGCGCCATCCCCACAGCCATGGAGAGCCCGAAGGCGGTCGAGGCCTCTGCCGCGGAGCGCTCAGGACTGGGCAGCACGATGATCAGGATCACCGCGCCGGCGATCATCCAGCCGACCGAGCCGACCAGCAGCGCATCCCGGGCCCGCAGGGCCGCGGCGAGGATGCGGGTGCACTGGATGGAGACGGCGAAGCCCACCAGGCCCAGCGAGAGCCCCGCGGTGGTGGAGCCGACCCCGGTGGCCCCGGCCCTGTCGATCTGGCGGAAGAACTGCTCGAGCGCGGGCCCAGCGGCCAGCAGCATCGCGGCACCGATCACGGAGACCGCCATCACGGTGCGCACGGAAGCGGCGGCGACCTTGGCGAAGCCGGAACGGTCCCCCACCAGACGCAGCTCCGACAGATGCGGAAACACCGAAGTGACCAGGGGCACCACGAGAATGGCGTAGGGAAGGAGATAGAGGGCCTGGGCGTACTGGAAGACCGGCAGGGTCCCCACCCCGCCAGCTCGCATCGCGAGCACCATCACCAGCGCGAGCACCAGCTGCTGCGCCCCGACGGCCCCGAGTCCGGCACCGCCCAGGGCCAGCGCACGCCGCCCGAAGCCGGCCGGCATCCGCAGCGTCGGGCGCAGCCGCAGGCCCGTCCGGAGCGCGACGACCACCACGGGCAGCGCCATCATGGCGACGCCTGCGGTGGTGCCCCACCCGAGCCACCACACGGCCGAGGGGTCGATGGTCGTGGTGGTCGCCACGGGAGGCACCAGATGGGCGTAGACCCGGTAGGAGATCATCACGATGATCGAAGACAGCAGCGGCATCATCGCGGGCCAGAGGAACCGCTTGCGGGCCTGCAGATAGGCGGCGAGCACCACGGACAGCCCGTACAGCGGCAGCTGCAGTGCGAAGATCCGCAGCAGAGTCGCTCCGAGCGGTACACCGGCGGTGCCCGGCGTCTCAGCGGCCAGCAGCAGCTGGGCCAGCGGGGCAGCGAAGGCGATCACCAGCGCGGCCATCAGCCCGGTTCCCAGCAGCGTCCAGGTGAGCAGGCTCGAGACGATGCGGTCGACGAGCGCGGCGCCTTCGCGGGCGGAGCGCCCCCGCCCTTCGGCGCGAAGCTCCCCGACCTGTCTCGGGTCCACGCTCTCCTCGGCGCCGACGAGATCCTTCGGGTCCCCCTCCGGGACCAGTCCCGCGATCAAGGGCACCACCACTGCGGCGAGGACGCCGCCGGCGACGACCTCGAACAGGACGTTGGGGAGCATGTTCGCCGTGGTGTAGGCGGTGCCCACGTCCCCCGCGCCGACGCTCGCCCCGAACACCAGGTAGCGGACGAAGCCCGCGATCCGTGCGAAGACGGTCACCAGCAGGATCACGCCCGCACCGCGCAGCACCGATCGGGTGATCCCGCCTCGACGACTGCTCATCTCAGCGGTGGGCCGGGACGGCGTGGGACGCCCAGGGGTCGAGTTCATCGTTCCTCCTCAGCCGCCGGGTCCGGGTCGGCAGCCGAGCCCTCAGACGTGCCCTCAGCCGGCCGCTCAGCCGAGCGTTCAGCGGAGACCGGCAGCCGCCCCAGCCGGTCCAGCCGGCGGAGCGGTGCGGTGGAGTCGATCACGGCGCTGAAGCTGACCTTCTCACTGGCGAGCGTCAGCGCCACCACCGCGGCCAGCAGAGAGATCCGGGCTGGGGCGGGCAGCAGCCTGGTCGCAGCGCTTCCCACGGCGGCGCCGAGCACGTTGGCACCGGCGTCTCCGAGCATCCCGCGCTCTCGGAGGTCGGCCGGCAGCGCCAGCAGCCCGGGCAGCGCAGCGGCCAGCGCGAGCTGCTCGCCGGTGCGAGCACGGTCGGTGCCCGCCGGGACGAGCAGCAGCAGAGCAGCCGGAGGCAGCACGGCCTTCAGCGCCCGCCCGGGACGCAGATCCAGGAGGTTCGCGAGGTTCGCGCAACCGGAGACCAGCGCGGCATCGGCCAGGACCATTCCCGCTCCGCGGGGAGAGGGGGCGGAGAGGACGCCCGCCAAGGAGAGCAGCGGGATCCCGAGCGCCTTGGCGGCGCCCGTGGTCAGGTGGCCCTCCAGCAGCGCGCCGAGATGACCCCGCAGACCCTTGGAGACGGGTCGTCCCGCGCGACGCTGACGAGGCTCGAGCAGGTCATCGACCAGGCCCAGAGTGCCGATGCCGGCCAGGACGCATGGATCTGCGGGGCGACCGGTGCGCAGGGACAGCGCGACCACCCCGCCGATCACCAGTGCACCCTCGGCCAGGCTCACCTCACGGCCGGCGAAGTTCGTGCGTCGCAGCTCCTCACGCAGCGCGCCGATCATCCCTCTCCCCCGCCATCGGAGGGCTGCGTGCCAGTCTCTGCAGTTCCGCCATCGCCCTGCTGGTCAGCAGCCTGCTCCTCGAGGCCCTGAGTCTCCGGAAGCGCGGGCAGCCGGTTCTCGGCGTCACCGGTGGTGCCGTACGCCCCGCTGCCACCGCGCGACTGCTCGATCAGGGCGAGCACCGACAGCAGCGGGCCGTCAGCTTCCTGGAGCCGATCAGTGGTCGAGAGGGCATCGAAGCTGGCGTCCCCGCGCACTGTGCGCAGGACGCCGGTGGAGGCATCGTTCCCGGGGGTGGCCGCGGAGACCACTGCGGGAAGACCGGTGCGGGCGAGCTCTCCGAGCAGGTTGGTCTGGGAGGCGAGCAGGCCCTGCGCACGTTCGGTCGCGACCTGCTCATCCTCCTTCGCATCGGCGAGCTCCTCGGGGGCGGCGCTGGCATAGATCACAGCATCGACCGCCACGGGCGCCTCACCATCGATCGAGACCAGGTCATGATCGATCAGCACCTGCCACAGCTGGGTGCGCAGCTCGGGGGTGAGCCCGCCTTCGGCATCTGAGTGCAGCAGCCTGGGAATCATGGCCGAGAGCAGAGCACTGTCGGTCAGCTCCCCCTCGGGGTCCTCGGGCAGCACCGCCGGGGCGATCGAGCGGACCGTCTCCAGCGCCTGCGCACGGGTCTGCTCCGCATCGGGGGCCCAGAGGGCGGGGAGCAGGTTGATCTGGACGGTGGACCCGACCCCGGCGTCCTCCAGCAGAGTCACGATGCGCTCGGTGCCCGGGCGGGTGGAGCTGTCGTCGGCCAACAGAGCCACCTGCTTCCCGTCGAGGGTGCCGGCGACCAGCTCCGGACCCAGCTCGGTGATGAAGGTCGCCAGCTGGTCATGCTTCGCGGAGAGCTCCTCGGTGTCGCCGCGCAGCTGCTCCTGCTCGGTGCGCAGCTGCTCGACCTGGCCGGCGAGCTGGTCGCCGAGGTTCTCACGCAGCGGGCCGGCGCCGAGCACGATGCCGACCGCCAGTGCCAGGAACACGGAGATCAGGGAGACGAGGTGGTAACGAAAATCGATCACGGGGTCGAGACCCTCCTACGACCCGGTGGCCCGGGGTGAGAACAGCAAGGTGAACCAGGACAGGATCCCATCCAGGCGGGCGCCGAAGATCTGGACCAGCGCCTGCCCTCCGGGGGTCGCCCAGAGCGCGACCGCGAGTGCGGCGAGCCCGGCCAGTGCGAGCAGCACCAGCTGGAAGGTGGAGATCCTCTGACGGTACAGGCGGGAGACGCCTTTGGCGTCCACCAGCTTGGACCCGATGCGCAGCCGGGTCAGGAAGGTCGAGCTCATCCCGGCGCGTCCCTTGTCCAGGAACTCCTCCAGGGTGCCGTGAGTGCCGACGGCCACGATCACCGAAGCGCCCTTCTCGTCGGCCAGCAGCATCGCGATGTCCTCGCTGGTGCCGGAGGCCGGGAACGAGATCGCGTCCCGGTCCAGGCCCAGCTCCGTCAGCCGCTCCATCCCCGGGGCGCGGCCATCACGGTAGGCATGGACCACGAGCTCGGAACCGCTGCGCAGGGCACGGTCGGAGACCGAGTCCATGTCCCCGATGATCATGTCCGGATGGAACCCGGCGTCGATCACAGCGTCCGCACCGCCGTCGACACCGATGATGATCGGTCGGTTCTCGCGGAGGAAGGGCTTGAGGGTCGCCAGGTCCTCCTTGTAGTGGTAGCCGCGCACCACGATCAGCACCGGTCGCCCGTCCATGCGGGTGCGCACCTCGGGCGCGCCGATGCCGTCCAGCAGCAGATCCCGCTCCCGCAGCATGTATTCCATGGTGTTCTCGGCGAACAGTTCGAGCTGCTCGGACAGGCCCTCGCGCGCGATCTCGAGGGAGGCGGTGACGCTCTCGTCGTCCTGTCGGGTGCCGGCGGCGATCGGAGTCCCCTCGAGCTGCACCTCGCCGTCCGTCACGGTGATCGTCTCCCCGTCACGGACCCCTTCGAACACGGACTCGCCGAAGCTGTCGACCAGGACGATGCCTGCATCGATCAGGATTCGGGGACCGGCGTTCGGGTAGCGCCCGGAGGTCGACGCCGCGACGTTGAGCACGGCGGCCGGCTCCCGTTCGACCAGGGCCTCAGCGGCGACGCGGTCGATGTCCTCATGGTCGATGATCGCGATGTCACCGGGCTGGAGCCGCTTGGTGAGGTCCTTGGTGCGCTTGCCGAGCCGGGCGGTTCCGGTCACCGAGCGCACAGCGCTCATCGTCGCGCTCCCGGCGGAGTCTCATCAGAAGTCGCGACCGCACGTGCCTCGTCCAGGAGCTCCTCGGCATGGGCGAGGGCCAGGTCGGAGGCGTCGTCACCGGCGAGCATCCGTGCCAGCTCCCGGATCCGTGCCGGCTTGTCCAGATGCTCGACCGTGGAGCTGGTGGTGCCGTCGGTGGAGGACTTCACGATCTGCAGGTGGGTGCTGGCGTGGGCAGCGACCTGAGGAAGGTGGGTGACCACGATGACCTGGGCATGACGTGCCAGTCGGGCGAGCCGCTGCCCGACGGCGAGGGCGGCACGGCCGCCGATCCCCGCATCGATCTCGTCGAAGACGAACACCGGTGCCGCGCTGCGATCGTTCCGGGAGGAGGACAGCGCCACCTCGAGGGCGAGCATCACCCGGGAGAGCTCACCTCCGGAGGCGGCCTGGGCGACGGGCAGATGGTCGGCGCCGGGATGCGGGGCGAGGAGGATCGCGACGGCGTCGCAGCCGTGGGAGCGATGGCTCTGTACGGACACCTCCACTCGGATATCGGCGTCGGGCATCTCGAGATGCCGCAGCTCCTCCTGCACCGCGGAGGACAGAGCAGAGGCGGCGATGCGGCGGGCCTCGGTGAGCGCCGCAGCGGTCTCGGAGAGGTCCGCCTCAAGACCCTCGAGCCGGCCGACGGTCTCGGCCCGCTCCTCCTCGGCACCCTCATAGCGGTCCAGAGCGATCGCGGCGGTGCGGGAGGTGGCCAGCAGCGTGGTGATGTCCCCGGCCGGGCCGTCCGGGCCCGGCAGCATCGCGCCGAGGTCCCGGACCAGCAGGGTCAGCTCATGGAGACGTTCATTGGCCTCCTCGATCCTGCTGGGCGAGCCGTCGATGCTGTCTGCATAGCGGGAGATCTCCGCGGCGACGTCCGAGAGCTCGAGGCGCACGGCGTCCATCCGCTCGACCAGCGGTTCCAGAGTCGTATCGGTGCGGGCAGCGCGTCCCAGGCTCTCCGCCGCGAGTGCCAGCAGCGGTGCGGCGGCGGGGCCGTCATCGTCACCGACCAGGGCCAATGCTGCCTGCCCGGCGGCGCCGCGCAGCTCCTCGGCATTGGCGAGCCGCTCGATCTCGGCACGCAGATCCTCGTCCTCCCCCTCGACCGGGTCGGACTGCTCGAGCCGCTCGAGGGCCTGACGCAGCGCAGCGCCGCGCCGGTCTCGTTCAGTCAGCAGCTCATCGAGCTCGGCCAGACGCTCGGTGAGTGTGGAACGCTCGCGCCAGATCTCGCGGTGGCGGGTGAGCAGCGGTCCGATCTCAGCGATGGCGAAGCGATCCAGCGCATCGCGCTGGGCCTCGGGGTCGCGCAGACGCTGCTGATCGGACTGGCCGTGCACCGTGACCGCCGTGCCCACGAGACGGGCGAGCGTGCCGATCGGCACCGGGACCCCTCCGATCTGGGCGCGGGAGCGGCCATCGCGGGTGACCCGTCGGACCACCAGCACCTCGCCGTCCTCCTCTTCAGCGCCCAGCTCGTCGAGCGCGGCGGCGAGCTCGGTGTGGCCTGCCAGGGCGAGGGTGCCGTCGACGGTGCTGGAGCCGCGGGTGCGACCGCGGTCGAGCCGCTCGCCGAGCAGCATGGTCAGGCCGGTGACGATCATCGTCTTGCCCGCCCCGGTCTCACCGGTCAGCGCGGTGAATCCGGGCCCGAAATCGAGCATGGCGTCGTCGATCACACCGATCTGACGAATACGCAGGGTTGACAGCATGGTGGTGCCTCCTGCCCTCAGCGGGTGCCGGGGCTGCGACCCCGCCAGCCCACCACCGGCAGCTGGAACTTCTCGACGAGCCGGTCCGCGAAGGGCGTCGGCGCCAGCCGCGCCAGCCGCACGTACCGCTCGGAGAGCCGGGATTCGATGCGCATCCCTGCGGTGATGTCCTCGGTGCGTCGGCCATCCAGGGTGAGGATGCCGTCCTCGCGGTTGTCGAGGGTCATCTCGATCGCCGCCTCGGAGGAACGCCCCAGCACCAGCGGCCTGGCGAACAGGGCGTGCGCTGCCAGCGGGATCAGCATCATCGCGTCGACCTCCGGCCAGATCACCGGTCCGCCGGCGCTGAAGGCGTAGGCCGTCGAGCCGGTGGAGGTGGACAGCAGCACGCCGTCCGCCCCGAAGGAGGAGACCGGGCGCCCGTCGATCTCGATCGCGACGTTGATCATCTTCTGCCGGTCGGCCTTCTCGAGGGAGGCCTCGTTCAACGCCCAGTGATGGGCGAGGAGGGCGTCATCCGAATCCAGCACCGAGATGTCGAGGGTCGAACGCTTCTCGATGTCGTAATCGCCGTCGAGCAGGCGGGCGACGGTGATCGAGAGATCCTCGACCTCGCTCTCGGCGAGGAAGCCGACATGACCGAGGTTCACTCCGTGGACGGGGATGTCCGCCTCGCGCACGGCCTCGAGGGCGCGCAGGATGGTGCCGTCGCCGCCGAGGACGATGCCGAGTTCGACGAGATCCTCCGCCGTGACGGATTCGAGCACATCGACGGCGCCGTTGGTGAGGAAGGTCAGCAGGCGCGGGGGTGCCATGTCCTCGGGCAGGGCGAGGATCTCGTCGACCTGCTGCTGGACGACGATCGCACGCACGCCACGCAGCCGGAGCTCCTCGAGCACCGTGAGCGTCGCGCGCAGCGCCGCTCGGCGGCCCGTATGGACGTAGAGGAGGAACCGTCGCATCGGGGTCAGTCCTCCTGGCTGGGGTGCTGGTCGTGGCGTCGCCGCGGACGGTCCCCGCGCACGGCAGACTCGATCATGTCACAGGCCTCGGCATCCAGCGTGAACGCCGTGCCGTGCGGACGCAGATGCAGGAAGTACTCACGGTTGCCGTCCTGTCCGGGTAGCGTGCTGGGCCCGACAGCTGCTGCGGAGAGCCCGGATCCGGCGGCCGATTCTGCGACCTCGCGCACCGCCCGCACCCGTTCCGCCTGGTCGCTCACGACGCCGGACTTCGGCAGGGCTGCTCTTCCCACCTCGAACTGCGGCTTCACCATCAGCAGCAGCTGCCCGTCGGGCCGGACCACTGATCCAAGGGCCGCCAGGACTGTGCGCAGGGAGATGAAGGAGAGGTCCGCGACCAGGAGGTCGACGCTCGTTCCCAGCAGCGCGGGATGGAGATCGCGCACACTGGTGCCGTCGAGGACGGTGACGCGAGAATCCTCACGCACATGGTCTGCGAGCTGATCGCGGCCGATGTCGACCGCGATCACCGAGGCCGCACCGCGGCGCAGCAGCACATCGGTGAACCCACCGGTGGAGGCCCCCGCATCCAGGCAGCTCAGGCCCGCCGGGTCCAGGCCGAGCGCATCGAGGGCACCGGCGAGCTTGTGCGCGGCCCGGGAGGCGTATTCGATCCCGTCGGGCACATCGACGACGGCGAGCTCGGCGCCGGCAGGGACCGGCGTGGCGGGACGGGTGACCGTGCGGCCGTCGAGCCTGGCCCGCCCCTCCTCGATGATGCGCCGAGCATGGGTGCGGGACCGCGCGAGGCCGGCGGTGAGCAGCGCGACGTCGAGTCGGTCGCCGCTCACCGGTCCGTGGGCTGCACTGCGGCACCGTGCTGGTCGCGGAGCTCGCCGCGCCAGGCCTGTTCGGCGCTGTGGCTCGCCAGCAGCGCCAGCACCGCCCGCAGGATCCGCGGATCCTCGACCTCTCCGTGCAGCTCGATGTCTCCCTCGCGCCAGAGGGCGCGGACTGCTCCGCAGCGGGCGGTCTCACCGTCGACGACGGGCAGCGGGAAGGGAGCAGCGAGCTGCTCGAGGTCGGGCAGGATGAAGGTGGGTCGGCGCACCGGCTCTGCGCGCAGCGCAGACTCGATCCCATCCACTCCGGTGAGCACCAGCAGGGAGTCCATCCCTGCACGCACCGCCCCTTCGATGTCGGTGTCCAGCCGGTCGCCGATGATCAAGGGGCGCCGTGCGCCCTGATCCCGGGCGGCGACCTCGAACATGCCCGGCTCCGGCTTGCCGGCGACCGCAGGCTCGGCCCCGGTGGCGTGCCGCAGCACCGCCACCATGGAACCGTTGCCGGGCGCCAGCCCGCGCTCGGTGGGAAGTGTCGCGTCGATGTTGGTGGCCATCCAGAAGGCACCGTGCCTGATCGCGTAGGCACCTTCTGCCAGCAACGACCAGTCCAGATCCGGGGACCAGCCCTGGACCACGGCGACCACATCCTCGCTGTCGGTGTCCACCGGCTCGAGGCCGACTTCCCGGATCTGGGCGGCGAGGCTGGGACCACCGACGATCAGCACCTTCGAGCCTGCCTCGAGACGGTCTGCGAGCAGCCGCGACGCCACCTGAGGTGAGGTCACGAACTCCTCGGGCCGGGCAGCGACACCGACCACTGCGAGGTGGTCAGCGGCCTGCTGCGGAGTGCGGGAGGCGTTGTTCGTCGCGAAGACGACGGTGCGACCGGCGGCACGCGCGATCTCCACCGCCTCGGCGGCGTGCGGGATCGGCTGGGCGCCGTGCATCAGCGTCCCATCGAGATCCAGCAGCAGCGCATCGTACAGATCCAGCAGCGAAGGATCAGGCCGACGGATCATGCCGACTCCTCCGATGCTCGCGTCTCCTCGATCTTCTCCTCTGCGGGCAGAGAAGCCTCAGGCAGCTCATCGGCCGTGGCGGGCTCGGCCGCGTCGGAGGACACTCCCTCGACAGCGGGCTCCTCCACGTCAGCAGGCTCCCCCGCATCAGCAGGCTCGTCGACGTCAGCGGGCTCCTCCACGTCAGCGTCAGAGAGTTCTGCGTCGACCTCGTCGGAGGCGCCCGCGGGCAGCTCGTCCTCCTCCTCGGAGTCGTTCTCGCCCTCGAAGCCGTTCTCGCCCTCGGCGTCGAAGTCATCAGCATCAGCATCAGCATCAGCATCAGCATCAGCATCAGCATCAGCATCAGCATCAGGGTCGTAGGCGTCGAGGACCGAGATCTGCTCGTCGTCGGCCCAGGTGGGCTCCTCCGCCGGCTGCGGAGCCGGGCGGCCCAGACGCTCGGCGGCGTCGGTCACTCCCTCGGAGTCGGCATCCGCCGCCAGCGTGAGCCAGCGCTTCGCCTCGTCGGGACGGCCCGCACGCTCGAGGAGATCGGCGTAGGCGACCCACAGGCGCACCTGCCAGCGTCCCTCGACCTTGTGCCGCAGCGCGGGGATCTCGAGCGTGCGCAGAGCAGTCTCGATGTCCCCCGTATCCGCGTAGGCACCGGCCACCACGATGATCAGCTCGATCGATGCATTGACGCCGAGATCGGAGGCATCCTCCGAGGAGGCGATGTCCAGGGCACGCTCCGGCCTGCCCAGCCCACGCTCCGAATCCGCGATCATCGGCAGCACATCAGTGCGCCCGGTGATGCGCAGCGATGTGCGCAGCTCGCGCGACGCCGTGCGGAAGTCGCCGGCGCGATAGGCGATGATGCCGTGAGCCTCTCGCACCGCACCGACACGACCGCCGAGGCGCGCAGCGAAGCGGGCATGCGCCTGCGCGGTCTCGTTGTCGGACTCCTCCAGGAGGTAGGCCGCGACCATATGGCGGGAGACCCGCTCTGCGGTGTCCTTGCTCAGCCCGCGCAGCTCTGCCTGGATGTCCTTGCCCAGCTCCCGCCCCGTGATGCTCTCCGGGATGCGGGGCTCGATCGGCCGGTCAGCACGAGCCTCCTGGCCCGGACGGGTGTTGCGCGAGTCGTCTCGGGGTGCATATTCAGGGCGGTCCCTGCCGTGATCGCGTGCTCCACCGTGATCGCGCACTCCACCGTGGCTGCGTGCACCGCCATGGTCACGTGCACCGCCGTAATCACTGCGTCCCCGGCTACCGCGGGTGTCGCGGTCATCCCGACGCGGGCGATCTTCGCGCCACGGACGGTCCTCGCGCGGTCGCGCATCCCGATCTTCACGGGGGCGGAAGTCCTTGCGGTCCCGCTTCTCCCACGGCTTGTCCTCACGGCGTCCGCTGGCGTCGCCGCGTGCATGATCGGGGCGACCACCGCTGCGGTCCTCACGCGGACGGAAGTCCTGACGATCCCGCTTCTCCCACGGCTTGTCCTCGCGACCGCTACGGGAGTCCGGACGGGAACCGGCGGGGCGAGCGCCACCACGGTCATCGCGGGGGCGGTAGTCCTTGCGGTCGCGGTTCTCCCAGGGCCGGTCCTCACGGCCACCACGAGAGTCCGGACGGGAACCGGCGGGGCGAACGCCACCACGGTTCTCCCAGGGCTTGTCCTCACGGCGCGAGCCGGCGTCGCCGCGAGCGTGCTCCGGACGGCCGCCGCTGCGCTCTTCGCGCGGTCGGTAGTCCTTGCGGTCCCGCTTCTCCCAGGGCTTGTCATCACGACTGCCGCGGGAGTCACTGCCGCGAGAGTCCTGGCCTCCTCGGAAGCCCCCGGAATCCTCGGAGCGGCGCGGCCGCTGAGACCAGGATGAGCCGCGGTCATCACGACGCGGTCCACCGCTGGTGCGGCCGGTCTCGTCATTGGGGCGGTAGGGCCGCTTCCGTGCGGTCCCGGACGCGTCGCCGACAGAGCGGGGGCGGTCCTGACGGGCGCTGCGCGGCCCGTCCTTCTCCCAGGACCCCTGAGTCCTGGGCCGCCCGCGCCCGTCGCCGGACGACGAGCGGGAGTGCGGTGTCGTGGAATTGTCGTCGCGCCGCTGGCCGTACCGACTCTTGTCGCCCTGGCCGTGGTCGCCCCTGTTATTGCTGTCCTCAGACACCTGGACCGTCCGTCTCTTCGTCTCGCCCTTATGTCGTTTTCTCCCGGGAGCCTATGCGACCACCTGCAATTGACGCTCCGGTAACGGCCCTATCCGTGACTGCTTTCACCAGGGTCACGACCACGCCCTTCACAGGAAGGAACCGGGCCCCGACGGGCTCAGCCGCGCAGCATCCTCATGCCGGCCGCCAGACCACAAGCTCCTCCCCCGGCACCTCCAGGTCCGCACCCGCGATGCTGAGCCGTGCCGGTGAACTGCCATGGTTCAGGACGACCACGGCCTCCCCGCGACGGATCACTTCGACCTGCTCAGGGAGGCTGGCCAGCTCCAGGCCCGCGGCAGCCGCGGCCCGTCCGATCACGGAATGGAGCGTCTCAGGATCCAGCAGGCCGCCGAGGTACCAGATCGCCCCCTTCCCCAGCTCCCGGTGGGTGACCACCGGTCGCCCCTGCAGTGCACCCTCCGCCACGGTCCAGAGGCGATGCGCCGTCGTCGTGCGCAGAACCTCGACGAATCGTGACACCTCGGCCTCCGCCCCCGTGTCGTCGCAGACGACGATCGGCGCTGCGAGCGGCCACGGCTCCTCGCGGAACACCCCTGCGAGCTCGAGCAGGCCGCCTCCGAAGCCGCCGAGATGAGCACGGACATCCTGGTCCACGACCCCGCTGTGCGGGCCAATGAGCAGCTGGCCTCCGTCCCGCACGAACTGCTCCAGTACCGGGGTCAGCTCGGCCCGGGCAAGGAACTGTGAGGGCAGCACGACGAGGTCATAGCGACTGTGCAGGCTGCTTCCCGACGGTTCTGCACCGCCTTCTGCTGCTCCGAATTCTTCTGTGGGGGCGAACAGGGTCGACGGGCCGATGTCGACCCGTTCCCCGGCACGGAAGAACGGCTCGTAATACATCTCGTTCTGCGCGATCGGGTCGAGAGCCGACGTGGCCCGGCCTCCTCCCACGGCGGCGCGCCAGGACTCCCAGTCGTGGACGAAGAACACCCGAGAGGTGCCGGGGGCGATGTCCGCCAGCGGGCTGTCGTCGAGCTCGCGCCCGAGTTCGGCGACTCCGCAGAATCGGGCGGTGTCCGCCCCTGCATGCGGGACCAGGGCCGAGTGGAAGGTCTCGGGTCCGCTCGCCGCCTGGCGGAACTGGAAGTAGGAGATGACATCGGCGCCGTGGGCGTGAGCGCGCCAGGTATCCAGACGGTTCTGAGCGGCGGTCTTCGGCACGTTGTGGGCGCGCCAGTTCACGGCTCCCGCCGCTTGCTCCATCAGCACCCACGGACGCCCGTGCCCCAGAGTGCGCAGATAGGAGTGGGTCAGCGAGGCCGTCAGGCGGGAGGCGGGATCCGCCGGGTCTGTGTAGTGGTCATCCGCCAGCACATCGACATGCTCGCTCCACGCCCCGTAGTCGACCAGCGGGAAGAAGCCCATGAAGTTGGTGGTGATGCAGGCGTCGGGCGCCGCCTCACGGATGATCCCCGCCAGATCGAGATAGCAGTCCAGCAGCTGATCTGAGGTGAAGCGGGCGAAGTCGAGCTCGAGCGCAGGATTTAAGAGATAGGGCGTCTCGCGGGGTGGGATCACGTCCTCGAACCCGCGCAGCCCCATCGACCACACCGTGGTCCCCCACGCCTGGTTCAGCACATCGATGTCACCATAACGCGCCTGCAGCCAGGCACGGAAGGCACCGGCGGTGCTGTCGTCATGGGACAGCTGGCCGTACTCGTTGCCGACGTGCCACATCACCACCGCCGGATGCTCCGCATATCGCTGCACCAGCATCCGCGTGATCCGTCTGGCTGCCTCACGATAGGCGGGAGAGGACGGGTTGAACTGATTGCGCGAACCCCACCAGAGAGTGCTTCCCGAGCGGGTCTCCGGGAGGGAGCCCGGGTGCATCACGCCGAGCCACGGGGGTGGTGACGCGACCGGGATCGCAAGGTCCACGGCGATGCCTCGCGCATGGAGGTCATCGAGCACCTGGTCGAGCCATGCCACATCGAAGCGTCCCGGCTCCGGCTCCAGCCGCGCCCAGGAGAACACCCCGACAGTCACGAAGTCGACATGGGCGCGATCCATCAGATCCAGATCCTCGGCATGCACCTCGCGAGGCCATTGCTCGGGGTTGTAATCTGCGCCGAAGAGCGCTCCGCGCACGCCGTGCTGGGCGCGAAGATGGGACAATACGTCACAAGATCGGGACATCGCACTTCTCATCGTCATTCACATTCCTCCTGGCAGAGAGGCGGCGCCATGGCCACCATGTCGGATATTGCGCGCGAGGCCGGCGTCTCCCTGAGCACCGTCTCCTACGCGCTGAGCGGCAAGAGGGCGATCTCCGCAGCGACCAGGGAACGGATCAATGCGGCGATCACGCGCCTGAGCTACCACCCCCATGCGGGGGCTCGCGCCCTCGCCTCGCAGCGAGCCGGAACGATCGGGCTCGCGGTCCCGCTGGCTGCGGATGTCGATGCGCACGTGGTGATGATGTTCGTCCGTTCGCTGATGACGGCTGCCCACGCAGCCTCCAGCGAGATCCTCCTGATCGCGGCAGAGGACCATGAGGCGACCGTGCGAGTGCTCGCAGAGGGCAAAGTCGACGCACTGGTGGTGATGGACGTGGTCGAAGACGATCCGCGGATCCCGGTCCTGGCCGACGCCGCACGTCCCGTCGTGCTGCTGGGCTATCCGAGCCAGGCGCTCGGCATCCCCCGGGTCGACTTCGACTTCGAACAGGCTTCGACGCTGGCCGTGACCGAACTGCATCGCCGAGGTGCTCGACGACTGGTGATGATCGGATCGCCTGCGGCGACCCAGACCCGTCACGCCACCTACGCCGACCGCGCCACCCGAGGCTTCAGGGATACCTGTGCCCGCCTCGAGCTGCCAGCCCGTCACCTGGTCCACGACCATGAGGTCGACTCCACGGGGCAGATGATCCGCACGATCCTCACGAACGACCGTCCTGATGCACTGGTCATCCATAACGAGAGCGCGCTGCCTGCGATCCACCGGGCACTGGCGGCCGAAGGGATCTCGATGCCTGCCGACCTGCAGGTCGTGGCCATCGCTCCCCGGGAGACGACCCTGCTCGGTGCCGTGGAGTACACGGCTGTCGAGATTCCTGTCGCGGAGATCGGACGGGCCGCAGTGACCACGGCGACTGATCTCATCGAGGGGCGCGGGGACCCCCGCGACCAGCTGATAGCGCCATCACTCATCGAGCGCGACACCACCCATCGGCTGCAGGCCTGACCGCTCGTCCCTCGCAGCACGTCGGTCAGCCTCCACACACTCGCCGACCTCCTACCGCTCGTCCCTCGCAGCACGTCGGTCAGCCCTTGACCGCGCCGATCATGACGCCGGTCTTGAAGTGGCGCTGGATGAACGGGTACACGATCACCACCGGCACCAGCGCGATCACCATCACCGCCATCTGCACCGCGAGCGTGGCCACCTCGCCCGAGCCCACATCGACCTGGCCCGGAACAGAGACGCCCTGCAGCACGAAGCTGCGCAGCACCACCTGCAGAGGCTGCATGGCAGAGTCGTTGATGTAGAGGATCGCGTTGAAGAAGGCGTTCCAGTAGCCGACGGCATAGAACAGGGCGACCACGGCCACCACCGCCTTCGACATCGGGAGCACCATCTGGAACAGGATCCGCCAGTCCGAAGCGCCATCGATCCGTGCAGACTCTAGGATGCCCTGGTCGATGCCTTGGAAGAAGCCGCGCATGATCACGATGTTGAAGGCGGAGATGGCGCTGGGCAGGATCAGCGCCCAGTAGCTGTCGATCAGTCCCAGCCCCGAGACCAGCAGGTACATCGGGATCATGCCGGCGCCGAAGAACATGGTGCCCAGCATCAGGAACAGGATCGGGGTATGCAGGAGGCTCCCCGGCCGGGACAGGCCGTAGGCGGCCAGCACCGACACCGTCAGAGACAGCGCCGTGCCCACCGCGGTCACCCCGAGGCTGACGATCACTGCGCGGGTGACGATGCCGCCCGAGAGCACCTGGCGGTAGGCGTCCAGGGTGATTCCGTCGGGGAACAGCACCAGGCCGCCGGCCCGCGTGATCGCGCCCTGCGGCGAGAGGCTGGTAAGGATGATCGTGTAGAGCGGGACCAGCACCGCCAGACAGATCAGCACCAGCACGATGCCCTTCGCGCCCTGTGCCGGGAGCGAGGGGTCCTCGTCCCAGACCGGTCGCGAGGAGGGACGGCGCTTGCGCGGCGGGCTGCCTGCGCCGGCGAGCACGCCGGTGGCCACGCCCTGGCGAACCGGCGCGCTGACGGGGCTGGGCCCGGGCCCGATAGAGGTGCTCATGCCTTCTGATACACCCCCGCCTCACCGAACAGATGCGCGATCTTGTTGGCTCCCAGCACCAGGATCATGCTGACCACTCCCTTCAGGAGTCCGGCGGCAGCGGCGTAGCTCCAGTCGCCGTTCTGCACGCCCGTGTAGTAGACGAAGGTGTCCAGGACCTCGGCGCGACCGGCGCCGACAGCGTCCCGTTGGAGGATCAGCTGCTCGAAGCCGACCGTCAGGGAATTGCCGAGGTTGAGGATCAGCAGCAGCACGATCACCGCCCGCATACCGGGGAGGGTGATGTGCCAGATGCGGCGCCATTTCCCTGCGCCGTCCATCGCGGCGGACTCATACAGGGCCGGATCGATGGCGTTCAGCGCGGCGAGGAAGACGATGATGCCCCAGCCGGCGTCCTTCCACACCACCTGAGACGTGATGAGGAACAGGAACGTATCGGGATCGGTCATGACGTTCACCGTGCCGAGACCGAACTCGCGGGTGAACTGGTTGAGCAGACCGGCGCCGCCCAGGATCTGGTGGAAGATCGAGACCACCACCACCCAGGAGAAGAAGTGCGGCAGATACACGATCGATTGGATGACCGTGCGGACCTTCTCATTGAGGATCGAGTTCAGCAGGATCGCCAGGATGATCGGGATCGGGAAGTAGAACACCAGCTGGAAAGCAGTGATCACCAGCGTGTTCTTGACTGCGTTCCAGAACAGGGGATCCAGCAGCACCCGCTCGAACTGGTGCGCTCCGACCCAGGAGCTGTTCCTGATCCCGATGAACGGGGAGTAGTCCTGGAACGCGATCACGTTCCCGAGGATCGGGATGTACGCGAACACCAGCAGCAGCACGACCATCGGCATGGTCATGAGGATCAGCGAGCGATCACGGCGCAGCCGGCTTGTGAAGCTGACGGTGCGGCGGCCAGGCCCCGTCGACCCACCTGCCGCGGGGCGGCGGGAGGGTCGACGGGACCGTAACGGCCGTGCAGTATCTATGGACATGGACACCTCGGTTCTGGAAGCGCGACAGCTGATGGGCAGTCAGTTCAGGACATGAGCTCAGTTCAGGACATGAACTCGGCGTAGAAGTCGCGCAGCTTGTCGCCCCCGGAGGAGCGCCAGTGCTCCACCGCTTCATCGAGTGCGCCGATGTCCTTGCGCCCGCGGCTGATGTCCACGACCAGATCGTCAAACGGCTGGCTGAGGGAGCCGAACTCTGAGGGCTCCTGGATCTGGATTCCGTAGAACAGCGGATCGACCACGTGCTCGGACTGACGGGCCATCCACTGGGTCGAGGCCTCGACGTACTCCGGGAACTGCACCTTGGCGTTGACGATCCCGGGCTGGGCGAGGAACTGGTAGGTGGAGGTCACCTCGCGCCGGCCCTGGTCGTTCATCTGAGGGACGCCGTGCTCATCGCGCTCGAAGTGAGTGCCCTCCACTCCGTAGGTGAGCAGGTCGAACTCCTCGGTCCCGAACTGGGAGGCGCACCAGTCGGCGATGCGCAGCAGCTCGCGCACCTGCTCGGCGTCATCGTTCTTCTTGAGGAAGGAGAAGATGTTGACCGGAGCGCCGCGGTACAGGGTCGGTGCCCCGCCATCGGGTGCGAACAGGTCCATCGCCATCTGGTCGAAGTCCGGGTTGGTGGGACGCACCCGAGTGAGGGCTTCGTGCCAGCCGCCGACGCCGTCGTTCATCACGAGGGTCTGACCGGATTCGAAGCGGTCCTTGGCGGGTCCGTCGTTGCCGGCTACGGCGTCCGGGTGCATCGCACCGGACTCGATCACCTTGGTCAGCCAGACGATGGCTTCCTTGTACTCCTCCATCTCGAAGGGATGGACCAGCTTCCCGTCACGCTCCGCAAAGGTCGAGGGAATCGCGTACATCATCTGTGCGGTGTTCCAGAGGTTCTCGCAGCCCCAGCGATTGGCTCCCTCGTCGATGATCTCGGTCAGCACCGACAGGAACGAGTCGGCGTCGGTGGGCGGCTCGACCCCCAACTGCTCGAACAGGTCCTTGCGATAGAACACCGCGTTCGTGATCAGCTCGGACGGGTAGGGAAGGCCGTAGATGCGGCCGTTGAACATCGAGTATGCCCATGCCGCAGGATCCAGCCGCGCAAGGTTCGGGTAGTCATGGATCGCATCGCCGGCCAGATGCTCGGTGAGGTCCTGGAACACGTTGCCGACACCCTCGATGAAGCGCGGGGGGATGTTCCAGGAAGGGATCACCATCCAGTCGGGCACGTTCTTCGGGGAGGCGAGCACCGTCTGCACCTTGTCCGCGTAGGTGTTGCCATCGGCCACCTGGAACTCCAGGGTCGCGCCGAGCTGCTCGTTGACTGCGTCGTAGTAGGCGTTGTCGCCGAGGTTCGGCGGCGAGGTCCACCAGGCCGGGCTCATCACGGTGTAGTCGCCGCCCGCACCGGGCACCGCGTCGACGCCCTTGACCAGCGGGTCGGGCATCGTGACGTAGCCGGGAGTGGAGCCGTTCACGCTCGGGAAGTCCGGCTCGACGAGGAACTCCAGAGCGCTGTTCGGGAGCGAGGCTTCGACCTCGGCCGTGAGCTCGGCACCGGTCAGCACTCCCCCGCTGCCGGAGCCTGCGGCAGAGCCTCCGGATCCTCCACAGGCGGCGAGGCCCAGGGCTCCGGCGCCGATACCGAGGTATCCGAGCAGCCGCCGACGCGAGACCGCGTTGTCGATGAGGTTCATGATCCACTCACTTCCTTGTGACGGTATGCGGTTGCCGAATGAGCGACCGCAGTTCTCCCCCGGTAGCCGAAGCAGTCCGGGTGATGAATCTCGAGCACGGACTAGCCAAGTGTCGAAGCGCTTCGATAGGCTCGAACCTTAACCGTCGACCAGGCTCGTGGCAAGACCTCTGTCAGGAGCTCTCGACGGAACCTCCTGTGCCCCGCCGTCGAAGAGGACCCCATGGCATCCGTCCCATCCACGTCTTGGCTGGAGACTCGCGCGATCCTCGATGCGAGTGATGTCGAGCGCCTGGAGCACGCTCGCGCGCTGGTCCGTGCGATGGACATCGAGGAGAAGCTGCCGTTCCTGCACCAGCACAGCCCTGGTGTGGAACGGCTGGGCATCGGCCCGTTCTCCACGGGCACCGAGGCGCTGCACGGCGTCGCCTGGCGGGGTCCAGCCGTCACCTATCCGCAGCCCGTCGGGCTCGCGGCGACTTGGGACGCAGACCTGCTCGAAGCCGTGGGCGAACAGATCGCGCGGGAGGTGCGGGTTCATCATGGGCACGAGCAGCCGGCCAGCTTGAACGTCTGGGCGCCCGTGGTGAATCCGCTGCGTCACCCGCTGTGGGGGCGCAATGAGGAGGGCTTGTCCGAAGATCCGCTGCTCAATGCGCGCCTGGGCAGCGCGATCGCTCGGGGCTTGCGTGGAGCGGGCCCGGTGTGGGCGACGGTGCCGACGCTCAAGCACTTCCTGGGCTACTCCCATGAGGTCGACCGCGCCGCCACCTCGTCCGAGCTCTCGCCACGGGTGCTGCACGAGTATGAGCTGCCGGGTTTCGAAGAGGCATTGGCCAGCGGCGCCGCGGGTGCGGTGATGCTCTCCTACAACTTCGCCAACGGGGTCCCCGCGCATCTCTCCCCGCTGGTGAACGACCACCTGCGTCACCTGGTCGGCGATCCTGATCTGCTGTTCGTGGTCAGCGATGCGGGCGCACCCACGAATCTCTTCTCGATCCAGGGCGCCTGCGCGGATCTCACCGAGGCGGTGGCCGCGATGCTGCGAGCCGGCGTCGACTCCTTCACCGACCATGACCGGGACTCGGGGCCGACGATCCGAGCCGCACGAGCCGCGCTCGAGGCGAGCCTGATCCAGGAGCGACACATCGACCAGGCGGTGGTCCGCCAGCTGGTTCTGCGTGCCCGAACCGGTGAGCTTCCGATGTCCCCGTCCGCTGCGAGCACTGCACCCAACTCCCCTAGCGCCGACCGGCCCGCCTACACATTCGATCGCGAGGCGGCGACTGCACTGTCCGAGCAGGTCGCTGCGAGAGCTGCCGTGCTGCTCAAGCACGACAACGCGGCCCTGCCAGCGCGTTCCGGCAGCACCATCGCGGTGCTCGGCTACCTCGGCGGGACAGTGCTCCAGGACTGGTACAGCGGAGACCTGGTCGATCCGGTGCCACTCGACGTTGCACTAGCGGCCGAGCACGATGGGCCGGTGCGCTCCGCAGCATGCCTGGACGTCATCCAGCTCCTGGTGGACGGAGCACCCCTGACTCGAACGAGCGCTGATGGCCTCCGCCTCAGCGAACGCCCGAGCGACGTCCCGCGGCTCCCCGATGCCAGGGCCGGGTCGATCGACCCCGTCAACCTTGAGGTCCTCGACCACGGCCACGGGGTGTTGAGCCTGCGGGAGCTGAGAACAGGACTCTGGCTCGCGCCGGATGGGTACGGATATGTGCGCGCCAGCAGTGAGCGAATCGGTGGCTGGAGCGTCCAGGAGACGTTCCGCGCTCTGCGGGGCCCGGACGGACAGACTCGGCTGCAGCACGTGGCCAGCGGGTGCTGGGTACGCAGCGAACGGCAGACGGGAAAGCTCATCCTGGGCACGAGCGATCCTGCCGACGCTCTACCCCTCACCTGGCATGCGATCAGCACTCGAGAAGAGCAGGCGCGCAGAGCAGTGGACGGCGCGGACCTCGTGATCGCGGTGGTCGGCAACGAACCCCATGTGAACGGCAGAGAGACCGAGGACAGAACCTCACTGGCTCTCTCGGACCCTGATCGGCGACTCGTCGAGCTGCTGCCAGAGCCGGGGTCCCGAGCGCGCACTGCGCTCTTGCTGGTGTCGTCTGTCAAGGGACATCGGGATCTCCCTGTGGGCGGACGTTTGATCTCCCTGTCCG
>NZ_JBQDLF010000043.1:0-4532 GCF_052095815.1 Brachybacterium sp.
GCGCGCTTCCCTGACACGGAAGAGGTCACTGGTTCGATCCCAGTATCGCCCACCAGCACAGAAGGGCCCCGGTCTGCGGACCGGGGCCCTTGCTGCGTCCCGGGGCTCCGGTGACTTCCAAGAGGCACGGTGACCGGGGCGGAACGCAACACACGAGGGCTCCTGCCGATCGGCAGGGGCCCTCGTCAATGGGACGGACGCCGGCTCGGCGGCGCCAGGAGGGTCAGCTCTTGGGCTCCGGCGACTCGTCGGTCCCCTGGGGGTGCTCGTCCTCCACCGCTGGCGACGCGGTGTCCGTTCCCCGCGAGCGCTCGCGGGCCTCCTTCTCCGCTTCGAGCTTCTTGGCATCCGCGGGCGTCACCTCGACGATCGTCTCGACGGTGCGCAGCTCGAAGGGCTCGCCGTCATGACGATCGATGGCGGTGTCCACGGAGTCTTCGAGGATGTGCCGGGCCAGCCGGTTGCGGATCATCAGCGGATCCCGGGAGAGGTCCTTCCAGATCGCCACGCACAGCAGGAGCATGGCGATCACGAAGGGCAGGGAGGCCACGATCGTGATGTTCTTCAGACCGTTCAGTGCAGCAGCCGGGTCGTTACCGCCGGCCAGCAGCATGATCGCGGCGACGGCGCCGGTGGCCACGCCCCAGAAGATGACGACCTTCCGGGTCGGCTCCTCGGCGCCCCGCTCGCTGAGACCGCCCATGACGATCGAGGCCGAGTCGGCACCGGTGACGAAGAAGATGGCGATCAGCAGCACCGTCAGGACCATCAGCGCGACGAGGACTGCGCCGGGCAGGGGGAGCGCCCGGAGGGTGTCGAACAGGATGAGGTCGAAGTCGATGTCCGGTGCGCCGTCGACGATCTGCGAGAGCATCTTCGTGGTGTCTCCGGCACGCTCGGCGCGTTCCTGGATGCCGATCGCGCCCCCGCCGAAGACGGAGAACCACAGCAGCGAGACCACCGAGGGGACCAGCAAGACGCCCACGATGAACTGGCGGATCGTGCGGCCGCGGGAGATGCGACCGATGAACAGGCCCACGAAGGGGCACCAGGAGACCCACCAGGCCCAGTAGAAGATCGTCCAGGTGCTCATCCATGAGGCCATGGATTCATCGCCCGCTGCGGCGGTGCGCGAAGCCATCTGGGGCAGGTCGCCGATGAAACCGCCGACGGCGTTGGGCACCACGTTGAGGATGAAGAGCGTCGGACCGCCGATGAAGACGACCACGGCGAGCACCACCGCGAGCACCATGTTGATGTTCGAGAGGTACTGGATGCCGCGCTCCACGCCGGAGACGGCTGAGGCCACGAAGCAGGCGGTGAGGGCGGCGATGATGATCACCAGGACGGGTGACTTCACCTCTTCCAGCAGGCCGACGGACTCGATCCCGCCACCGATCTGCAGGGCACCGAGACCCAGGGAGCAGGCCGAACCGAACAGTGTGGCCAGGATCGCAAGGATATTGATGATGCGGCCGCCGATGCTCTCGGAGACGCGCTCTCCGAAGATCGAGGCGAACATCGAGGAGAACAGCTGCGGCCGACCCAGGCGGTAGGTGCCGTAGGCCATGCCCAGTCCCACGATCGCGTACATCGCCCACGGGTAGAGGGTCCAGTGGAACAGGGTGGTGCCCATGGCCGTGGTCATCGCCGCGGCGGTCTGACCATCCACGGTGCCAGGCGGCGGAGACATGTAGAAGAAGAGGGGCTCGCCCACGCCATAGAAGACGAGGCCGATCCCCATACCGGTCGCGAACATCATCGAGATCCAGGACGCGGTACGGAACTGCGGCTCCTCGCCGTCCCGCCCCAGTGGGATGCGGCCGAAGCGGGAGATGGCGACGACGATGACGAAGACGGTGAACACCGTCGCCGCGATCACGTACAGCCATCCGAAGTTCTCCATCACGCCGTTCAGGGCGTTGGTGGCGACGGTGCCGAGGCCGGTCGGTGAGATCAGCCCCCGCACCACGAAGGCGATGGCGAGGACCCCGGCGACGCCGAAGACCACCTTGTCGAGTCCTGCGCTATGGCGCTTTCGTCGCCGTGGCTTGGCGCTGCGGAGGTCCTCGAGGAGCTCCTTGGTCGTCTGTGTGTTCTGGCTCATGGTGACGTCGCCTCGTCGTGCCGTCTCGTTGGTGAGCGCGCGGAGGGACGCACTCCTTCCTGGGGAGGGATGTCGTGCAGCGCCAGTTCAGCGATCTGACAATCTGAAGATCGGCCGTCCCGTCTACGGACAGGTGCATCGCCGTCACGGTGTGCATACCGTCACGGCCACGACGTGACGGAGGTGACGCGCGCCCCAGGGGTCGAGGCGTTCTGCCTGCGCCGGATACCATCGGCGGCGGAGCCGGCATCGTCGGCCGGCTCGACCCGAACACAAGGAGCAACTCCGTGGCCCAGATCGCCATCACCCTCGACGGTTCACCCCAGCACATCGACGAGGGGACCACGGGCACCGCGCTCTTCGCGGACACCACCTCGATCATCGCCCTTCGCATCGACGGCGAGCTGCGGGACCTGGACACCGCCCTTTCCGCCGGGCAGGTCGTCGACGGTGTCGACATCTCCAGCCCTGACGGACTGTCGATCCTCCGTCATAGCACCGCCCATGTGCTCGCCCAGGCAGTGCAGAAGACGAATCCTGAGGCCAAGCTCGGCATCGGGCCGCCGATCACCGACGGCTTCTACTACGACTTCGATGTCGTCGAGCCCTTCACCCCGGAGTCCCTCAAGACGCTCGAGAAGGAGATGAACCGGATCATCAAGTCCGGCCAGCGCTTCGTGCGCCGCGAGATCTCCGACGACGACGCCCGGGCCGAGGCGGTCTCCGAGCCGTACAAGCTCGAGCTGATCGGACTGAAGTCCCAGGCCGGTGACGCCGCCGAAGGGGCCAGCGTCGAGGTCGGCGAGGGTGGGCTGACCATGTATGACAACGTGGACAAGAAGGGCCAGACCGTCTGGACGGATCTGTGCCGCGGCCCGCACCTGCCCAGCACCAAGCTGATCGGCAACGGCTTCGCACTCACCCGCTCCGCCGCCGCCTACTGGCGCGGCAGCGAGAAGAACCCGATGCTGCAGCGCGTCTACGGCACCGCCTGGCCGTCCAAGGACGAGCTGCGTGCCCACCAGGAGCGCATCGCCGAAGCCGAGCGCCGCGATCATCGCCGCCTCGGCAACGAGCTGGACCTCTTCTCCTTCCCCGACGAGATCGGCTCCGGGCTGCCGGTGTTCCATCCCAAGGGCGCGATGATCAAGATGGAGATGGAGGACTACTCCCGCCGTCGGCACGTCGAGGCCGGGTATTCCTTCGTCTCCACCCCGCACATCACCAAGAAGAACCTCTTCGAGACCTCCAAGCACCTCGAGTGGTACGCCGACGGCATGTACCCCCCGATGCACGTGGATGAGGAGGTCGATGCTGACGGCAACATCACCAAGCAGGGCCAGGACTACTACCTCAAGCCCATGAACTGCCCGATGCACAACCTCATCTACAGCTCGCGCGGTCGCTCCTACCGCGAGCTGCCGATGCGGCTGTTCGAGTTCGGCAGCGTCTACCGCTACGAGAAGTCCGGTGTGGTGCACGGGCTGACCCGCGCCCGCGGATTCACCCAGGACGACGCGCATATCTACACCACCCGTGAGCAGATGAAGGAGGAGATCGCAGCGACGCTGGACTTCGTCCTGGGCCTGCTCAAGGACTACGGCCTGGATGACTTCTACCTCGAGCTGTCCACCCGCGATCCCGAGAAGTCCGTCGGAGACGAGAGCACCTGGGAGGAGGCGACCCGCACCCTCGAGGAGGTTGCCACCGCCTCCGGCCTGGACCTGGTCCCGGATCCGGGCGGCGCCGCCTTCTACGGCCCGAAGATCTCCGTGCAGGCGAAGGACGCGATCGGTCGGACCTGGCAGCTGTCCACCATCCAGCTGGACTTCTTCGAGCCCGAGCTGTTCGAGCTCGAGTACACCGCCTCCGACGGCTCCCGCCAGCGCCCGGTGATGATCCACCGCGCCCTGTTCGGCTCGATCGAACGCTTCTTCGGCGTGCTGCTGGAGCATTACGCCGGCGCGTTCCCGGTGTGGCTGGCCCCCGTGCAGGTCGTCGGCATCCCGGTGGCGGCGGAATACGTGCCCTATCTCGACGAGGTGGCCACGAAGCTCCGCGCCCACGGCATCCGCGTCGAGGTCGACTCCTCGGACGACCGCATGCAGAAGAAGATCCGCACCCACACCAAGGAGAAGGTGCCCTATCTGCTCATCGCCGGCGGCGAGGACCAGGAGAAGGGCGCGGTCTCCTTCCGCATGCGTGACGGCAGCCAGGACAACGGCATCGATGTCGATACCGCAGTCCAGCGGATCGTCGAGGCTGTGACGACGAAGGCCCAGGTGTGAGCTCGGATCCCGAGCCCGTCGTCGAGGACGCCCCCCGGTTACGGGGGCGGCCCCACCACCACCCCAAGCGGGGGGCCCCCCCCCCGGGGGGCGACAACGGGGGGGGGGACAACACCCCCGATACCCCCCACCAAAAC
>NZ_JBQDLF010000043.1:4542-34567 GCF_052095815.1 Brachybacterium sp.
GACCCCGCGGCCCCGGTTTTGGTGGGGGGTTGCACGACGAGGCCCGTGTTGTGTGAGCGTACCCGCCCCCGTTCGTGGTGGCCCCCGGGTTTTCCGGGGGCGACCCCGACGACACCCAGAGGCTGTGGACCCCGCACCGGATGGCCTACATCGGCGGGGAGAACAAGCCGCAGGATCCCCACGACGATCAGCAGTGCCCCTTCTGCGCGGCACCGCAGCGCTCCGACGAGGAGTCGCTGATCGTCCACCGGGGGGAGACCGCCTACGTGATCCTGAACCTCTACCCGTACAACGCCGGCCACCTGCTGGTGTGCCCTTTCCGGCATGTCTCGGACTACACCGACCTGGATGAGGCCGAGGTGCTCGAGGTCGCCGAGCTCACCCGGACGGCGATGCGCGTGATCCGCGAGGTGTCGCGGCCGGCGGGGTTCAACCTCGGCATGAACCAGGGCGAGGTGGCGGGGGCCGGGATCGCCGCGCACCTCCACCAGCATGTGGTCCCGCGCTGGCCCGGGGATGCGAACTTCCTGCCGATCGTCGGCCGCACGAAGGCGGTCCCGATCCTGCTCGGGCACACCCGTCAGCTCTACGCCGACGCCTGGCCCTGAGCTACCATGACCGAGGCCGTGCCGACGCTGAACCGTGAGGCCCCCGGACAGCGAACTCATCGGCCGCACCGACCGGGGGAGAGGCGGGACCGACCGTGACGAGCGTGACCGGCGCACCGCCCCACCCTGCTCCGCCCTCTCGATCGGGTGACCCCTACGGCTATGACGTCGAGCGGGTGGATCCCCGAGCTCCCGGGCAGATCGGGGAGGGGAAGGCGCAGCGCGCGAAGCGGCGACGTCCCTGGGTGCGCTGGGTGCTGTTCGCACTGTCCTTCCTCGGGCTCGCGGTCTCGGCGCTGGCGCTGTACTTCTTCGTCATCCTCCCGCTGGGCTTCGGCACCTCTCTGGTCGCCTTCACGGCCGCCCTGGTTCCGGTCGCACTGGTCCTCGGCGCGGTGTGGTGGATCGATCGCTACACCCCGCAGCCCCGGATGTCGCTCGTCTACGCCTTCGCCTGGGGTGCGATCGGCTCGGTGCTGCTCACCCTCTGGTTCGGCGGCTACTTCACGGCGTGGATCACCCCGACGGAGACGAACCAGCTGATCGATTCGTTCCTGGGCGCCGTCATCCAGGCTCCGGTGATCGAAGAGGCCATGAAGAGTGCCGGGTTGATCGGCCTGCTGATCTGGGGGCGTCGCTATATCGCCGGCCCGATCGACGGTGTGGTCTACGCGGCGCTGATCGCCGGAGGCTTCGCCTTCACCGAGAACATCCTCTACTTCGGCAGCTCGTTCCACCAGGCACAGGCCGCCGGTGAGGTCGCCGTCTTCTGGCAGACCTTCTTCCTGCGCGGAGTGCTCTCCCCGTTCGCCCATGTCTCCTTCACCGCCCTGTGCGGACTGGGCCTGGGGATCGCCGCCGAACGACGATCGCTGATGCTCTACTTCGGCCTCGGCGCGGGTGGCCTGTCACTGGGCATGGTGCTGCATGCGCTGTGGAACGGCTCGACCTTCTTCATCCCGGTCGACCCCGCGGCACCCCTGGCGGGCTTCCTGCGCTACTACGTCACGGTGCAGGTGCCGATCTTCGTGCTGCTGGTCGCGATCGTGCTCTTCCTCCGACTGCGGGAGAAGCGCATCCTGCGCCGCCAGCTCGCGGAATACGGGAGGGCCGGCTGGTTCTCGCCCGACGAGGTGGAGCTGCTGGTCTCGATGCGTCGCCGCCGACGGGCCGAGCGCTGGGCGGCCCGCCACGGCGCCGTGTCCCGGATGGCGATGCGAGATCTGATCCGGACCTCGATCGCGCTGGGGATCGAAAGGCACAGCGTGCTGTTCGGCACGCCGAGCGCGAAGACACGTGCACGTGAGCGCGAGCTGCTCGAGACGGTCACCGCCGACCGTCGCCTGATCGGCTCGCTGACTGCGCCCGTCGTGCGAGGCTGAACGGGTTTCGCCCGCCAGCAGCCCGCGCCTCGTGGCCATGTCTCCTGGAACATTCCTGCACTGGCCTAGAATGGGACGGCAATTCGCCGCCGTTCGGCGGCAGAGCCGGGAGGAGAAAGATGTCGGGGCATTCCAAGTGGGCGACCACCAAGCACAAGAAGGCCATCATCGATGCCAGACGAGGCAAGCTGTTTGCCAAGCTGGTCAAGAACATCGAAGTTGCCGCACGCATGAGTGGTCCTGACCCTGTCGGCAACCCCACCCTCTTCGACGCCATCCAGAAGGCGAAGAAGACCTCCGTGCCCAACGACAACATCGACCGCGCCGTCAAGCGTGGCGGCGGGCTCGATGGCGGAGGCGTCGACTACGAGACGCTGATGTACGAGGGCTATGCCCCCGGCGGTGTCGCAGTCCTGGTCGAGTGCCTCACCGACAACAAGAATCGTGCCGTCTCCGAGGTCCGCCTGGCCTTCAACCGCAACGGCGGCAACATGGCGGAGTCCGGCTCGGTGTCGTACCTGTTCGAGCGCAAGGGCGTGGTCGCCGTCTCCAAGGCAGAGCACAGTGAGGACGAGCTCCTCGAGGTGGTCCTCGATGCCGGCGCCGAGGAGATCAACGACGAGGGCGAGACCTTCGAGATCCTCTCCGAGGCCACCGACGTGGTGGCCGTTCGCACCGCGCTGCAGGAGGCGGGCATCGACTACGACAGCGCCGAGGCGCAGTTCGTGCCCACCATGCGCACCCCGGTGGATCTCGAGGGTGCGCAGAAGGCTCTGCGCCTGATCGAGGCCCTCGAGGACAGCGACGACGTGCAGAACGTCTTCTCGAACCTCGACATCCCGGACGACGTCGCGGCCCAGCTCGCGGACGCCGAGTGATCCCCGTGGACGGCGCGGCCCCCGGCAGCGAGGGCGCGCCGTCCGCCCGGGGGTGCAGGCGATGACGACGCTGCGCGTGCTCGGGGTCGATCCTGGGCTGACCCGCTGCGGGATCGGGGTCGTCGATGCCCTCGGTGGCCGGCGTGCGAAGCTCGTCCATGCCGGGGTGATCGTCTCCACGCCGGCCTCCCCGCTCGACCAGCGCCTGCTGACGATCGCACGGGGGCTGCGCGCCGTGCTCGAGGAGTTCGCGCCCGACACCGTCGCCGTCGAACGAGTCTTCAGCCAGAACAACATCTCCACCGTGATGGGCACGGCGCAGGTCTCGGGAATCGCCCTGCTGGAGGCCGCCGAGCGCGGCATCCCGGTCGCGCTGCACACCCCCTCGGAGGTGAAAGCGGCGGTGACCGGCAGCGGCCGAGCCGACAAGAAGCAGATCCAGACCATGCTGATCAAGCTGCTGGGCCTCGACGCCGCACCCCAGCCGGCTGACGCCTCCGACGCGGTGGCGATCGCGCTGACCCAGCTGTGGCGCGGCCCCGGCCCGGTGGCGCTGGACTCCGGCGGGGGAGCGCGCACCAGCGCACAGGCGGTGTGGGCCCGCGCCGAGCGGGAGGCGCGACGCGCCCGGGAACGCTCTTCCTCCCGACACTGATCGAACAGGTGTTCTAGGATTGGCGCGTGATCGCATCCCTGACCGGGCGAGTCGCCCGCATCGACCTCGACTCCCTCGTGCTGGAGGTGGCCGGGATCGGGTATCTCGTCCGCACCACGCCTGAAGCCCTCAGCGCCACCCGCCACGGCGCCGAGCTCACCCTCCACACCGAACTGGTGGTGCGAGAGGATTCGATGACCCTCTACGGGTTCCCGCACGCGGAGGAGGCCGAGACCTTCCGGATCGTGCAGTCGGTCTCCGGGATCGGCCCCCGCACCGCGCTCGCGGTGCTGGCGGTGCTCGAGCCCGAGGAGCTGCGGCGTGCCGTCGCGGAGCAGGATGCCAAGACGCTCACCCGGACTCCCGGCATCGGCCCCAAGGTCGCCAGTCGCATGCTGCTCGAGCTCGGTGGCAAGCTGCCCGCGCCCAGCACCGTCACCTCCGGTCCCTCCGCGGCCCAGAGCACACCCCAGGGCGCGGACGCCGATGTCGTCGACGCACTGGTGGGCCTCGGCTGGGCAGAGAAGGCGGCGATCGGCGCGGTCGACTCCGCCCGAGCGGCGGGCGGGGAGGAGCTGGGCTCCGCGGAGCTCCTCCGTCAGGCCCTGCGAGGCCTCGGGGGACATCGATGATCGAGGACGACACCCCGTCGGTGACCAGTGCCGAGGCGGTGCCCCCCGAGCGCGCTGCGGAGGCCGCGCTGCGGCCGCGACGGCTCGATGAGTTCGTGGGCCAGAAGGTCGTGCGCGACCAGCTCTCGCTGGTCCTCGATGCCGCCGCCGCTCGAGGCAGGTCCCCGGAGCATGTGCTGCTCTCGGGCCCGCCAGGCCTGGGCAAGACCACACTGGCGATGATCATCGCGGCTGAGCTGTCCGCCCCGCTGCGAATCACCTCTGGTCCGACGGTGCAGCATGCCGGCGACCTGGCCGCCATCCTCTCCTCGCTCGATGAGGGGGAGGTCCTGTTCATCGATGAGATCCACCGCCTCGCACGCCCCGCCGAGGAGATGCTCTATATCGCGATGGAGGACTTCCGGGTCGACGTGATCGTCGGCAAGGGGGTCGGAGCGACGTCGATCCCCTTGGACCTGCCCCCGTTCACGGTGGTCGGGGCCACCACCCGGGCTGGCCTGCTGCCGGCGCCGCTGCGCGACCGCTTCGGCTTCATGGGCCATCTCGATTTTTACGGCGCCGACGAGCTGCAGGAAGTCGTGCGGCGCTCGGCGCTGCGCCTCGAGGTCGACCTCGAGGACGCGGCAGGGATCGAGATCGCCTCCCGCTCACGGGGCACCCCGCGCATCGCCAACCGGCTGCTCCGCCGAGTGCGGGACTGGGCCCAGGTCCGTGGCACCGGGCGTCTGGACCTCGGCGCCGCGAAGGAGGCCCTTCGCGTCTATGAGGTGGACGAACGGGGGCTGGACCGCCTGGATCGCGCGGTGCTGTCCGCCCTGTGCGGGCGGTTCGCGGGCGGGCCGGTCGGCCTGTCCACCCTCGCGGTCGCCGTGGGAGAGGAGATCGAGACGGTCGAGACCATGGTGGAGCCCTACCTGGTGCGAGAAGGCTTCCTGCTGCGCACGCCCCGCGGCCGTGCCGCAGCCCCGGCTGCATGGACCCATCTGGGCTTGGAACCGCCAGAGGGCCCCGGGGGCATCGCGCCCATGCTCGGTCGCTTCTGAGAGTCGATGATCCTCCGCTCACCCCTGGGAGTCGAGTGACGCCTCGGCGGGTACAGTGGGGCGGTCAATCGTCCGCGGCAGGTCCCGATCTATGCATGAGCATCGTGAAGGGTCGTCCGCCGAAAGGAACCTCGTGGAATCCCTCCTTCCTCTCCTGCTCATCTTCGCCGTCATGATGCTGCCCCTGCTGTTCATGTCGAACCGCCAGAAGAAGATGCAGCAGAAGCAGGCGGACCTGGTCAAGCAGCTCGGCGTCGGCGATGAGGTGCGCACCCATTCCGGCTTCTACGGCCTGATCATCGACTCCTACGACGACGTCGTGATCCTCGAGTCCGAGAACGGCGCCCAGACGAAGTGGGCCCGCCAGGCCGTCTCCCAGCGAGTCGACCCCGTCGAAGAGTTCGCCGCCGATCTCGAGGACTCCTCGGAGGAGCAGAGCACCGACGTCGAGGATGATCGTGCGATCCCCGGCGTGACCGTCGCCGATGAGGATCTCCGCAGCGACGACCCGCGTCGCGACGACCGCTGAGCCGCCTCACAGTCGCTCCTGGACGGGTCGTTCGCGGCCTGTTCGCCTGATAACCGCCCGTCCGCCGTCCTGAGGAACTTCGCACCATGCCCGCACGTCGCATAGCCCTCGCGGCCCTTGCGGTGCTGATCCTGCTGCTCGGCGGCGGGATCGGTGCCGGGGTCTGGAAGGGCGACTGGCAGCCAGCCCCCAAACTCGCCCTCGACCTCGAGGGCGGTACCCAGATCATCCTGCAGGCGCAGTCGCGTGATGGCTCGGCCATCGACGCGACAGCCATGGAGCAGGCTCGCCAGATCATGAGCCAGCGGGTCAACGCCATGGGCGTTGCGGAGACTGAGATCACCGTGCAGGGCGGCACCAACATCGTCATCGATGTCCCGGGCCAGCTGGACCAGGCGACCTCGGAGGCCGTCCGACAGACGGCCTCGATGTCGTTCCGGCCGGTGCTCGGTGTCGTGGCGCCGGAGGGTTCCGGCGAGCCGATGCCCTCCGACGGCGGCGGCGAGGCGTCCGATGCCGGTGGTCAGGACCCGGGGGAGAGCTCAAGCGCGCCCGCGGACCCCTCCCAGCACCTGTTCGATGGCCTCATCAGCGAGGACTCCTCGCTCGCGCCTCCGGCTGCTCCCGCCGCAGGCGACCTGCCCTACCCGGCCTGGAGCCTGGACTGGCTGACACCGGAGGTCCAGACCGAGCTGATGAGCGCCGACTGCGTCGACCCTGCCGCGCAGCAGGAGCGAGCCGCTGCGGCCGCGCCTGACGAACCCGTGGTGGCATGCGCTCCGGACGGCACCGCGAAGTACCTGCTCGGCCCCGAGGTCGTCGCCGGTTCGGCGATCGAGAGCTCGGGCGTGGCCTCGGATGTCACGCCCACCGGCCAGGCCACCGGCTACTACGTCGTGAACATGAGCTTCAACGACAGCACCGCGGCGTCGTTCTCCGAGATGACCAAGGCCCTCTACGGCGGGCAGGGCGCGACCGCGGCCTTCGGCATCGTGCTGGACGGGCTGGTCATCTCCGCCCCTGAGGTCCAGGAGCCGTCTCCCGGTGGGGAGGCGTCCATCTCCGGCAACTTCTCGCAGGAAGAGGCCAGCCAGCTCTCCGACCAGCTGCGATTCGGTGCGCTCCCGCTCGAGTTCGAGGTCGCGTCCGAGCAGCAGATCTCCGCCACCCTCGGCGCCGATCAGCTGCAGATGGGACTGATCGCCGGTCTCATCGGCCTGGCGCTGGTGGTCCTGTACGCCTTCACCCAGTACCGCCTCCTGTCGATCGTCACCACCTCGAGCCTGCTGATCATGGGCCTGCTGACGTACGCCACGCTCACCGTCCTGTCCAACATCCCGGATATCGGCTACCGCCTTTCACTGGCTGGTGTGGTGGGGCTGATCGTCGCGATCGCCTTCACCGCGGACTCCTTCATCGTCTACTTCGAACGAGTTCGTGACGAGATCCGCGAGGGCCGCGGGATCGTCGCAGCGGTGGACCACGGCTGGGATCGCGCCAAGCGTACGATCCTCGCCTCCGACACCGTGAACCTGATCGCTGCCGTGGTGCTCTACGTGCTGTCCACCGGCGGGGTGCGGGGCTTCGCGTTCGTCCTGGGGCTGACCACCGTGCTCGACCTGCTGGTCGTCTTCCTGTTCACCCATCCCGTGCTGCAGGCGCTGGTGCGCACCCGGTTCTTCGGCAAGGGCCATCCCTGGAGCGGGCTGGATCCGGCGCGTCTGGACCGTGATGTACCTGCCTATGCCGGACGTGGCCGGGTACGGCTGACCGGGGAGCGAGCAGGCCGTGGCAGCGCTGCGGAGGAGGTGCGGGAGCCGATCGCTGTGCGCCGTGCCCGCCTGGAGAAGGAGGCCGCGGAGCAGGCTGCTCTCGCGGGAGGCGGGGAGAGTGACCCTGACGACCCCGGGCAGACGAGCCCCGACCCCGAGGACCGGTCCGTGACCGGCGAGGACGACACCGAGGAGCAGAGCCGATGAGCGCGACCTTCGCCCGTTTCGGCAACGACCTGCACGCAGGGCGTCGGATCATCCCGCTGGTGAGCCGCCGGAAGACCTGGTACCTGATCAGCGCGATCAGCATCGTGCTGCTCGCTGCGCTGGCAGGCCTGCGCGGACCGAACCTCGGCATCGAGTTCACCGGCGGCTCCGAGTTCCAGATCGCAGGAGTCTCGGACACCGAGCAGAGCTCCGCCCGCGATGTGGTGCGCGATCACCTGCCGGACCGCGAGCCGAAGATCACCGTGCTCGGGCAGGACACCGTGCGGGTGCAGACCGAGCAGCTCGATTCGACGGAGACTGCCGCCCTCGCGCAGGATCTCGCCGCCGCCTACGAGGTCTCGCCGGAGGCGATCTCCACCTCCTACATCGGTCCGGTGTGGAGCGGGGACGTCACCCAGAAGATGCTCCGGGGGGTCATCGTGTTCCTGGTGCTGGTCGCGGGAATGATGGCTGTGTACTTCCGCAACCTCAAGGCCTCTCTGGCAGCGATGGCTGCGCTGGTCCACGACATGCTGGTCACAGCGGGCGTGTACCTGGTGGTGGGCTTCGAGATCACCCCGGGCACCGTGATCGGCTTCCTCACCGTGATGGGCTATTCCCTCTACGACACGATCGTCGTCTTCGACAAAGTCCGTGAGAACACCGACGGCCTCACCCGCCAGCGGCGGACCACCTTCGCCGACCAGGTGCAACTGGCTGCGAACCAGACCCTGGTGCGCTCGATCAACACCTCCGTGGTGGCTCTGCTGCCGATCGGCTCGATCCTCGCGATCGGCGCGTTCCTGCTCGGCGCCGGCACGCTCAAGGATATCTCGCTGGCACTGTTCATCGGCATCATCGTGGGCACCTACTCCTCCATCTTCCTGGCACCGGGATTCCTGGTGGAGCTGCGCAGCCGTGAGCCCGAGATCGCTGCGCACACCGATCAGGTGCTGCGCGAGCGCCGGGGCGAGAGCGTGGCGGCACCCGCGGTGCGACACCCCACCACGTCCGTCACGGAGACGGTCGGAGCGGATGTCGAGGATCCCGGCACGATCGAGGGTCCCGGCACGGACGACGAGTCCGCCGAGGAGCGCGAAGAGCCCGAGACCGACGGTCAGCCGGCGATCGCTCGTGAGCGTCATCAGCCGCGCCGCTCGAACCGAAGCCAGCGCAGCACCCCGAAGGGAGGCCGCAGGTGAGCGGTTCCGTGCCCAGCGCAGCGCAGATCGAGACGCTGCTGCACACCCACATCGCCGAGTACCCGGACTTCCCGACGCCCGGAGTGCTGTTCCGCGACATCACCCCGCTGCTGCGAGATGCGGACGCGCTGCGTGCCGTGATCCGCTACTGGACGACCCTGATCCCCGAGGGCGTCGAGTACGTCATCGGGACCGAGGCTCGCGGGTTCGTGCTGGGTGCGCCGCTGGCCTATGAGATCGGAGCCGGCTTCATCCCGGCGCGCAAGGCGGGGAAGCTCCCGGGCGATCCGGTCGGGCTGACCTACGACCTCGAGTACGGGAGCGCCGAGATCCAGCTGCCCGAGAGCTCGCTGCCCGTCGGAGCCCGCACCCTCGTCGTCGACGATCTGCTGGCCACCGGTGGCACCGCGGCGGCGACCATCGAGCTTGCCCGACGGTTCGACGTCGAGATCCTCGGAGCCTCGTTCCTCATCGAGCTCGACGGCCTGGGCGGCCGTGACCAGCTGCCGGGCGTGCCGCTGTCCACCGTGTGGACCCTCAAGAACTGAACCTGCCAGGCCTCCCGCTCCACAGCGGAATCCACGGCGGGCTTCACGGCGGTGCAGCGGTGGGCGGACACCGTCCGCGCATCGGTGACCCGCGCGTAGACTGATGAATCTCAGCCAGGAGGTGTGCATGTCGCAGCAGCCCGCATCCCAGCCGGCCAAGGCAGACGCTGCCGGGTCGGGCGACCAGGGCAACCAGCCGGTGGCGCAGCCCGCCCCCTCGCCTCGACCCTCTTCGCCGGTCCCTCGGCGCACCCGCTCCCGGCTGTCGTTCTTCGCGCCCCGCGCCGGCACCGGCGTGGATCCGCTGCTGGCGCCGCTGCTCGAGACGATGACCGCGGTGAGCCCGAAGGAGAACCTGGACGTCATCCGGCGGGCTTACACCGTCGCCGAGCGTGCGCACAGGGGACAGACCCGCAAGAGCGGCGACCCCTACATCACGCATCCGGTCTCGGTCGCGACGATCCTGGGGGAGCTCGGGTCTCCTGCCGAGGTGGTCGCGGCGGCGTTGCTCCATGACACCGTCGAGGACACCGACTATTCGCTGGAGCGGCTGCGCGCCGAATTCGGTGAGGTCATCGCCGTGATGGTCGATGGGGTCACCAAGCTCGACAAGGTCACCTACGGGGAGGCCGCGCAGGCCGAGACGGTGCGGAAGATGATCGTGGCGATGAGCCGCGACGTGCGGGTGCTGCTGATCAAGCTCGCCGACCGCCTCCACAACGCCCGGACCTGGAAGTATGTCCCCGCCGCCTCTGCCGAGCGGAAGGCGAAGGAGACCCTGGAGATCTATGCTCCGCTCGCGCACCGCCTGGGCCTGAACACCATGAAGTGGGAGCTCGAGGACCGCTCCTTCCAGGTGCTCTACCCCAAGGTGTACGAGGAGATCGTCTCCCTGGTCACCCAGCACGCGCCCGCCCGCGAGCAGTACCTCTCGACCGTCTCCTCGCAGATCAACGAGGACCTGCGCAAGGCGAAGATCAAGGCCGAAGTCACGGGGCGACCCAAGCACTACTACTCGATCTACCAGAAGATGATCGTCCGCGGTCGCGACTTCTCGGACATCTACGACCTGGTCGGGGTGCGCGTCCTGGTGGATTCGGTGAGGGATTGCTACGGGGTGCTGGGCACGCTGCACGCTCGCTGGTCCCCTGTGCAGGGCCGGTTCAAGGACTACATCGCACTGCCGAAGTTCAACCTGTACCAGTCGCTGCACACCACGGTGATCGGCCCCACCGGCAAACCGGTGGAGATCCAGATCCGCACCCGGGAGATGCACCGCCGTGCCGAGTACGGGGTGGCCGCGCACTGGAAGTACAAGGCGATGGCCGCCCAGCAGGGCGGGGCGGACGCAACGCCCATCGCCAACGACGCGGCCTGGCTGCGCCAGCTCATGGACTGGCAGAAGGAGACCACCGACTCCGGGGAGTTCCTGGACTCGCTCCGTTTCGAGATCAACACCCAGGAGGTGTACGTCTTCACCCCCAAGGGGGACGTGCTGGCCCTCCCACAGGGGGCGACGCCCGTCGACTTCGCCTACTCCGTGCACACGGAGGTGGGGCATCGGACGATCGGGGCGCGGGTCAACGGCCGCCTGGTGTCCCTCGAGTCGTCGTTGTCCACGGGCGACGTGGTCGAGGTGTTCACCTCGAAGTCGGACGACGCAGGCCCGAGCCGCGACTGGCTCGGCTTCGTGCAGTCGCCCCGTGCCCGCAGCAAGATCCGTCACTGGTTCTCGAAGGAGCGCCGAGAGGAGGCGCTCGAGAAGGGCAAGGAGGAGCTGGCCAAGGCGCTGCGCCGGCAGGATCTGCCGATGCGGCGTCTCCTGACCCACGAGACCCTCGCGACCGTCGCGGATGACCTCAACCTCGCGTCGGTGGATGCGCTGTACACCTCGATCGGCGAGGGCCATACCGGTCCGCAGCACGTGGTCGAGAAGCTGCGGGCCTCATTCGGCGGTTCCGAGGGCGCCGCAGAGGATCTCGCGGAGATCACGCTGCCCTCGCGGGTTCGGCCTCGTGGTGGTCGCGCGGAGCGGCATACCTCCGAGACGGATCAGGGCGTCATCGTCGACGGGCACTCGGATCTGTGGGTCAAGCTCGCGAAGTGCTGCGCTCCGGTTCCGGGGGACCCGATCGTGGGGTTCATCACCCGGGGCTCCGGGATCTCGGTCCATCACGAGAGCTGCGCGAATGCGATCCAGCTGCAGGAGCAGCAACCGGATCGGATCGTGCAGGTGGCGTGGTCGGGGAGGCACAGCACGGCCTATCTCGTGCACATCAAGGTCGAGGCGCTGGATCGTCCCCGCCTGCTCACGGATCTCGCACTGGTGATCTCAGAGCAGCAGGTGAATCTGCAGTCAGCCTCCGCCCACTCGAACACCGATCGCCTTGCCACCACGTTCTTCTCCTTCGAGCTCGCCGACCCCTCCCATCTGCAGTCGGTCCTCGCGCAGGTGCGGCGCATCGAAGGCGTCTACGACGTGTATCGGGTCACGGCCGACGGCAGACCGGTGGGTTCGAGCGCCCCGCTGCTCACCCGCTGATCTCCCAGCATCTGCTCGAGCCGCTCCCTGGCCGCCTGCACGCCGGGGTGGCGATGCATGCGGTGCAGGCGCTGGCGAATCTGGGGAACCTGAGCATGGCCCTCTGCGACCAGTCGCTGCAATGTCGGCTCTGCGATCCATGGGGGAGCGAACCTCAGCAGATCCATTGCAGTGCGCACCGGGATCGTGACCGGGGCCCCTCCGATCGTCTCGACCTCGTCCGGCTGCAACCGGGCGTGTCGCAGCACCACCCCAGCCTGATCGCCGCGATGGGCGGGGGAGAGCAGCTCCGCATAGGCCGGTGAAGGCCCGCCCAGCACCACCCAGGCCGCTGAAAGACCCGCGATGACGTGATGCGCCTGCAGCTGGGCGCCCAGAGCGCAGCCGAGGGCGAGCGCTCGTTGCACCGCGCTGCGCAGCAGATCGGGTGGGAGGAAGATGCCCGGCAGTATCCGGGTGAGATAGCCGTCGGCCACAAGGGCGTGGGTGGACGGGGTCTCGTCCCATCGCTGGAGGGCCGCACCGAGGGGGACTGCGAGCTCGGCCGCATGCCTTGACCAGGCTGCGCACAGGCCGATCGAGGTCAGCCCTGGCACCTCACGGACGGGACCGAGTCCCGGGGGCGGGGGCGTCTCCGGTGGACCGGTGGCGTTCTGCGGGACGGTGCGGCGGGAGGAGAGGAGCAGTTCCATGGACCGACTCTGGCAAGGAGGGGGACCGAAGGCAATCGCCCCGCCTGTCCTGTGGACAGACGGGGCGGTGGAGGAACGGTCGTTCCTCGCGGAGCCGGCGAGCTGAGGCGCCGAGGTGGTCGACAGTCGGCGGCGTCAGCCGAGGTCGCGTGCGGAGCGCTCGATCACTGCGAGCCATTCCTTGCGAGCCTCGAGAGCTGACTCCGCCTCAGCGATCTTCGACGGGTCACCGCCGGCGACGGCCTTGTCGAGCGCATCCTGGTACGACGCGATCGCGGAGTGCAGCTGCGAGGAGGCGCCCTCCACACGTGCTTTGGTCCGAGGATCGGTGCGACGCCATTCGTCCTGCTCGGCGTTCTTCACCGCGCGCTCCACGGCGTGCAGGCGGTCATCGATGCGCCGCATGTCCCCGCGGGGCACCTTGCCTGCTTCCTCCCACCGATCCTGGACCGAGCGCAGCGCCTTCTTGGCACCCTCGAGGTCCTTGGTGGGGTCGATGACCTCAGCCTCGGTCAGCAGGGACTCCTTCACCTCGAGGTTCTTGCGCTGCTCTTCTTCGGTCTCATGGAGATCTGCGTTGCGCGCCGAGAAGAAGGTGTCCTGGGCGGCCTTGAAGCGCTTCCACTGGGCGTCGTCCTTCTTCCGCCCGCCGCGCGGCGCCGCGCGCCACTCGGCCATCAGATCCTTGTATGCACGGACGGTCGTGCCCCAGTCCGTGGACTCCTGCATCGCCTCGGCCCGCGCGATGAGGCCCTCCTTGACCTTGGCGGCCTCGGAGTGCTTCTCATCGAGCTGCGAGAAGAACTGCTTGCGCATCCGGTCGAAGGTGGCGCGCGCCGCGGAGAGCCGCTTCCACAGCGCCTCCTCCGTGGGGCGGTCCAGGGGGACTCCCTCGGACTGCATCTGCTTCCAGGTGGGCACCATCTGGCGCATCGTGTCGCCGGCGTTCTTCCAGGAGAGCTGCTCGGGATCAGTGGCGACCAGCGCTTCGATGGACTCGACGAATTCGCTGCGCTGACGGGCGGCGGCCTCGCGGCCCTCCGTACGCTGGGCTTCGAGCGCCCTGATCTTCTCCTTAGCCTGCTCCCGCAGCTCGCCGGCGCGGGCTCGCAGCGCCGGGATGTCCCCGACGACCTGCGGCTCCTTGAGGTTCTTCCGCAGATTCTCCAGGAGGCGATTCAGTTCGTTCTGGGTGTGCTCGGGAGCGTTCAGCGTGGACTGCGTGAGGTCGAGGAACGCCACCAGATCGAGGTAGCCCCGGGCGTAGGGCTCGAGAGCCGCCTCAGGATCGGTTCCCGTGGCGGTCCCGATGGTGCGCACCTGGGTCCCGTCCTGGACCGTGATGGTCCCGTCTTCGCCGACCGTGCCGAAGGCTGCGGCCGCGGCGATCTGCTCAGGGGCGTACTCGGTGACCGGCGGCGCGACCGGCAGCAGCGCGGCGCTGGGCTTCTTCGCCGCGATCGCCGCGGGGGAGGGGACCATGGGCTTCGGCCGTGGCCCGCGCGCCCCGGGCACCGGCGGCTTCGGCGCCGGAGTCGGAGCAGCGGACGCGGGGGCCGGATCCCCGACGGGCTCCGCCGCCTGTTCCGTGTCGGAGTCGGCGCCAGCGCCAGCGTCGGAATCGGAGTCGGCGCCAGCCTCGGCGTCGGTGGGACCGTCGGCCTCGGGAATCTGCCCCGTCTCGGGACCGGCGGCGTCGGCGGTGTCGTCCACCACGTCCTCCGCAGCGGGCGCCTCAGGGGCAGCTGCGGCCGGATCGCTCTCGGTGCTGGTCTCTGCTGCGGGAGCCGCAGGCTCTGCAGGGCTGACAGATGCGCCGGCGTCGGTGGTCTCCGCCGCGGGATCGGGGGCGGTCGGGGAGATCGAGGGCTGATCAGCGGCCGGTTCGGCGGGCTGAGCGGCGGGGTTCGACGCGGGGACGGGAGTCTCGGACTCGCTCACGATTGAGCTCCTTCGAAGGGATCCGCTGCGGGGCGGGACACTGCCGCCATGGTCGGCGGCCGGGCTGGCACATGGACTGCCCCGATGAGGGGAGAACCACGTCACGGAACTCTACCGTGGCCGGTGGATCTGGATGGACCGGTCCTGCCCTCCGATACATCGATCGCCGACAACGGGAGGGGACAAGGGGATAATGGGACCCGGCACTCGGCCCAACCCCAGAAGGATGTGCACCGCATGGCGAAGATCGCCGCCCTGTCAGGATTCCCGGAGTGGCTCCCCGCGGAGCGCCTCGTCGAGCAGCACGTGATCGACGTGTTCCGCGAAGTGGCCGAGCTGCACGGCTTCTCCGGCATCGAGACGCGGGCCGTCGAACCGCTGGACCAGCTGCTGCGCAAGGGGGAGATCGACAAGGAGGTGTACGTCCTGCGGCGCCTCCACGCTGAAGAGGAGGGCGCAGATCCGGGTCGCGAGGATCGCTCGCGCACCCTGGGGCTGCACTTCGATCTCACCGTGCCGCTGGCCCGGTACGTGCTCGAGCACCAGAACGACCTCGCCTTCCCGCTGCGCCGCTTCCAGATCCAGAAGGTGTGGCGCGGCGAACGCCCCCAGGACGGCCGTTTCCGCGAGTTCTACCAGGCGGATCTCGATGTCATCGGGCAGGACACCCTCCCCGGGCACATCGAGGCCGAGGTCGCCACGGTGATGGCCGAGATCCTCGACCGGCTCCCGCTGCCCACGTTCACGATCCATGCCAACACCCGTCGGCTCTCCGAGGGCTTCTTCCGCTCGATCGGGTTCGAGGACCAGTCCGCGGTGCTGCGGAGCCTCGACAAGCTTCCGAAGATCGGTGCGGAGGCGGTGCGGAATCTGCTGCTCGCCGAGACCGGTGCAACTCCGGAGCAGGCGCAGGCCTGCCTCGACTTCGCCGCGATCCGCACCCGCGACGGCTCCTTCGCTCAGCAGGTGCGCGATCTCGGTGGCAGTGGCGAGATGCTCGAGCAGGGCATCGCCGAGCTCACCGCGGTCCTCGAGCGGGTCGAGGCGGCGGTGCCCGGCGTGATCATGGCGGACCTCTCCATCGCCCGCGGGCTGGACTACTACACGGGCACCGTCTTCGAGACGTTCTTGGCCGGGCATGAGTCGCTCGGCTCGATCTGCTCCGGCGGTCGCTACGACTCGCTGGCCGCGGACAACCGCCACACCTATCCCGGAGTAGGGCTCTCGATCGGGCTGTCCCGGCTGGTCTCCCGGCTCCTCTCCGCGGACCTCGCCACGCCCTCCCGCGCGGTGCCCACATGCGTCTTGGTCTCCGTCGCCGACGAGGAGCACCGAGCGCTCAGCGACGCCGCCGCCCGTTCTCTGCGCAGCCGCGGGATCGCCTGCGAGGTGGCGCCCGCAGCGGCGAAGTTCGGCAAGCAGATCCGCTACGCCGATCGCCGCGGTATCCCGTTCATCTGGTTCCCGGGCACCGACGGGGCCGCAGATGAGGTCAAGGACATCCGCAGCGGGGAGCAGTCGGTCGCCGATGCGGCTGCCTGGGAGCCGCCGACGGAGGACCGGAACGTGCGCATCCTGGCGGGCACGGGGATGCCCAGCACCTGAGCCGCCCGGTGATCTGAGTCACGCCGCGGCGCAGAGGGAATGATCCTCGGTGCCGCGGCGTTCCAGGGGACATGGCTACGCTCACTCTGACCACCGAGAACCACGACAAGACCGTCGAGGACGGCATCGTCCTGATCGACTTCTGGGCAGGCTGGTGCGTGCCGTGCCAGCGCTTCGCCCCGATCTTCGAGGAGTCCTCCGACACCCACGAGGACGTCACCTTCGCCAAGGTCGACACCGAGGACCAGCAGGAGCTGGCGATGCGCTACGGCGTGACGTCGATCCCGACCCTGGTCGCCTACCGCGAGGGCATCCCGGTGTTCTCCCAGGCCGGCGCCCTGCCGCAGTCCGCCCTCGAGGATCTCATCGGCCAGGTGAAGAACCTGGACATGGATGAGGTGCGCAAGGCGTACACCGAGGCGCAGGAGAAGCAGGACTGAGAATCCCACTCCGCGCAGTGTGACCACACAGTTCCACGCTGTGTGACCACGCAATGTGACTGTGCTGCGTGACCGCGTTGTATGACCACGAAGAACGACCCCGCCACCGATCTCGGTGGCGGGGTCGTTCTCTTTCAGCGGGTCCGCTGAGAGGGGCGCTCAGCCCTCAGAGCGACGGAACGGGCGGCGCTTGGAGTCGAAGCGACCACCGCGGTCCTCACGGCCATCACGGCGCGGACGATCATCCCGGCGGAACGGGCGATCGCCGTCCCGGCGCGGTCCGCTGCTGCCGCGGGGGCCATGATCCGGCCCGATGCGCAGCTCACGCCCGCCGACCTTGGCGCGGGAGATCCGCTCCATCTGCTCCGAGGAGAGGGAGCCGCGGATCTGGACCAGGGCGAAGTTCGGGAAGATCTGGATCTTGCCGATGTCCTTCCCGGTCAGACCACCCTCACCGGTGATCGCACCCACGATGCCCGGCGGCCGTGCGCCGTGGGTGTGTCCCACCCCGACCTTGTACGAGGTGTAGCCGCGCTCAGTCTGCAGCGGCTCGCGGGACTCGCGGGAGCCGCGATCGCCGGAGCGGTCATCGCCCGAGAGCTTCGAGGGAGTGAACTCCTCTTCCTCGGATGCGGAGCCGGGGCCTTCATCGCCGACGGTCATCGCGCCGAGCACCGCGGCCAGCTCGAGCGGGTCCATGCCCTGTTCGGTGAGGAACTCGCCGATCAGCTCGCGGTACAGCTCCAGCCGACCGCGCTCGATGCGCTCGGGGACCTGCTTCAGCAGAGAGGCCAGGCGGTGCTTGGAGACGTCGCGCGGCGACGGGATCACAGCTTCCGCGAGGGTCTGCTTGGTGGCCCGCTCGATGTTCTTCAGCTGGCGCCGCTCGTGGGGGCCGATGAAGGTCAGCGCCTCGCCGGTGCGGCCGGCGCGGCCGGTGCGCCCGATGCGGTGCACATAGGACTCGGCTTCCTTGGGCACGTCGAAGTTGACGACCAGACCGATGCGCTCGACATCCAGGCCGCGGGCGGCGACATCGGTCGCGACCAGCACCTGCAGTGAACCGTCGCGCAGCCGCTCGACGATCTTCTCGCGCTCCTTCTGGGGCACATCACCGCTGATCGAGGCCGCGATCAGTCCGCGGGCCACCAGGGCCGAGCCCACCTCTTCCGCGGCGGCGCGGGTGCGCACGAAGACGATCGCCGCCTCCGCCTCGGAGGTCGCGAGCACCCGGGCCAGAGCGCCGGTGCGGTGCCGGAAGGGCACCACGGCGTAGGACTGGGTGACGCTCTTGACCGTCGAGGACTGCGGGGACACGCTCACGCGCACCGGGTCCTTCATATGGGTCTGGGCCACGCGCTGGATGGCGGAGGGCATGGTCGCCGAGAACAGCGCGACCTGGCGGCTGGCGGGGGAGTGGGAGAGGATCTCCTCGACGTCTTCCGCGAAGCCCATCCGCAGCATCTCGTCGGCCTCATCGAGCACCGCGAAGCGGATGGTGTCCAGGCGCAGGTTGGTGCGACGCATGTGGTCCATCACGCGGCCGGGGGTGCCGACGACGACCTGCGCACCGCGGGCGAGTGCACGCTCCTGCGGGCCGTAGGGGGAGCCGCCGTAGAGCGCGACCACGTCGAGGCCTCCGATCGAGGTGGCGAAGGACGCGATGGCGTCGGCCACCTGCATCGCCAGCTCGCGGGTCGGGGCGAGCACGAGGGCCTGCACCTGACGGAGGTTCGGGTCGATCGCGGCCAGCAGCGGCAGGCCGAAGGCGGCGGTCTTGCCGGTTCCGGTCTGGGCGACGCCGATCACATCGCGACCCTCCAGCAGTGGCGGGATCGCCTGGGACTGGATGGCCGACGGGGTGGTGAAGCCGAGCTCGTCGACGGCGCGGCGCAGCGGTGCCGGCAGGGCGATGTCATCGAAGGTGGGGCCGGCGGGGACCTCAGCCTCGGCGGCGGCGGGGGCCTCAGCAGCGGAGGTCTCGCCTTCAGCAACGGGGGCCTCAGAAACGGGGGCCTCAGAAACGGGGGCCTCAGCAACGGGGGCTTCGGTTTCGGGGGCGGCGGCCTCGGTGGCCGGCGCGGTGGCCTCGGCAGCAGGCGCGGCGGCTGCGGCCTCTTCGACGGTGGCGTCGACGTTCTCGGGCGCAGCAGCAGGGGAGGTTTCAGTCATGGTGTCCTTCGACAGTCAGGGGGTGAACAAGCCCTAACGTGTCGCAGGGCGTGATTGCCCATTCATTGGGCGTGGGCGCCCTACATCTCGCGCTACGAGGATCATGCGGTGGCATGATGCGGCTCAGGCGAACTTGGGCGAAAACAGACTTGCGATCTCGCAGGTCGGACCATCGTCGAGTCTACGGGCGTGATGGCCGGTGCGACAGTGCTGCGGTGGCGAGATCCCTCACGCTGCGCGGTAGGCTGAGCAGTCCACGCGATCTGCGTGATGGCCGCCGCGTGCTTCCGAGCATGACGGTGCCGTGACCTGTTGACCCCTTCAGAAGGACACCTCGTGCTGCGCACCCATACCGCCGGTGAGCTCCGCCAGGAGCACATCGGACAGACCGTCACCCTCACCGGCTGGATCGGCCGTCGCCGTGACCACGGCGGTGTGACGTTCCTCGATCTGCGCGACGCCGGCGGCGTCACCCAGGTGGTGGTGCGTGAGGACGAAGCGATGCACCTGCGCAATGAATACGTCCTGAAGGTCGTGGGCACGGTGGGCAAGCGGCCCGAGGGCAATGAGAACCCGCTGCTACCCACCGGCGAGATCGAAGTCACTGCGGAGAGCGTCGAGGTGCTCAGCGCCTCTGCCCCGCTGCCCTTCCAGCTCGACGAGCACAGTGAGGTGGGCGAGGAGGCGCGGCTGCGCTACCGCTATCTCGACCTTCGGCGCCAGGGACCGGCCAAGGCGCTGCGCCTGCGCTCGGACGTCAATCGTGCCGCTCGCGACACCCTTCTGGACCAGGGCTTTCTCGAGGTCGAGACCCCGACTCTGACCCGTTCCACCCCGGAGGGCGCTCGCGACTTCCTGGTGCCTGCGCGGCTCGCCCCGGGCTCCTGGTACGCGTTGCCGCAGTCTCCGCAGCTGTTCAAGCAGCTGCTCATGGTCGGCGGTGTCGAGAAGTACTTCCAGCTCGCGCGCTGCTACCGCGATGAGGACTTCCGCGCCGACCGCCAGCCCGAGTTCACGCAGCTGGACGTCGAGATGAGCTTCGTGGATCAGGAGGACGTGATCGCCTTGGCCGAGGAGATCCTCACCGCAGTCTGGGCCAAGGGCGGCCATCAGATCACGACGCCGTTCCCGCGGATCACCTACGCCGAGTCGATGCGGCGCTACGGCTCGGACAAGCCGGATCTGCGCTTCGACCTCGAGCTGGTCGAGATGACCGAGTACTTCCAGGACACGCCGTTCCGGGTGTTCCAGTCCCCGTACGTCGGCGCGGTCGTCATGGCTGGCGGGGCGTCCCAGCCTCGCCGCCAGCTCGACGCCTGGCAGGAATGGGCCAAGCAGCGCGGCGCCAAGGGTCTCGCGTACGTCCTGGTCCAAGAGGACGGCTCCCTCACCGGGCCGGTCTCCAAGAACATCTCCGAGGCGGAGAAGGCCGGGCTGCTCGACGCCACCGGGGCCACCCCCGGTGACTGCATCTTCTTCGCGGCTGGCGAGGCCAAGTCCTCGCGCGCACTGCTCGGCGCCGCTCGCGCCGAGATCGCCGAGCGTCTGGGCCTGATCGATCACGACGCCTTCGCGTTCGTCTGGGTGGTCGACGCCCCGATGTTCGAGCCCGCGGCCGATGCGCGCGCCGCCGGCGATGTCGCGGTGGGAGAGGGCTCGTGGACCGCGGTCCACCACGCCTTCACCTCCCCGAAGCCGGAGTTCATGGACTCCTTCGACACCGACCCGGGGTCTGCACTGGCCTACGCCTACGACATCGTGTGCAACGGCAACGAGATCGGTGGCGGGTCGATCCGCATCCACGACCAGTCCGTGCAGCAGCGCGTGTTCAAGGTCATGGGCATCGGTGAGGAGGACGCGCAGGAGAAGTTCGGCTTCCTGCTGGACGCCTTCCAGTTCGGCGCCCCGCCGCACGGCGGCATCGCCTTCGGCTGGGACCGCATCGTCGCCCTGCTGGCGAAGGAGGACTCGATCCGCGAGGTCATCGCCTTCCCCAAGACCGGCAACGGCTACGACCCGCTGACCGCGGCTCCCGCGGCGATCACTCCGCAGCAGCGCAAGGAGGCAGGCGTCGACGCCAAGCCCGCCGTGCGTGAGGAGAAGCCGAAGACGCAGGCGGCACCCGAGGCTGCCGGCGCCTGAGCAGGCAGATGCACGACAGAACGGCCGAAGCGAGAGATCGCGTCGGCCGTTCTGTCATGCGGTCGATTCGTCGTGCAGCTGTTCTGCCGCATGGCCGTTCCGTCGTGCGGCCGTTCTCTCGTGCTGTCGAGAGGCCGTCCCGCGGTGCGGTGCCTCTGCGGCGCAGTCCGGGAGCGGCTCAGGTGCCGCGCGGAGCCCGGCTCAGCGCGGCTGCTCACCATGCTTGATCTGCGGGCGGGGGAGACGGAACCGGCGGATCTGGATCGCGCGCATGATCCCGTAGCCCACCAGGCCCTGCTGCACCTCGCCGAAGCGCTCGGTGAGATCGCGTCGCAGCCGCTTCCGCAGGAACAGCGAGTCGACCACGCACAGGGCGATACCACCCCAGAGCACCACGATCATGCCGGTGCTCAGCAGCGTCGTGAGATCGGGCCGGATCAGTGGCAGCACGAGAGCCACGAGCATGAAGATCAGGGCGATCGGGAAGAAGAGCTCGGCGATGTTGCGTCGCGTGTCGACCACATCGCGCACGAAACTGCGCTGCGGCCCCCGATGCTGGAGCGGCATCTTCTTCTCATCGCCGGTCATCAGCGCCTGCTGCGCCTCCATGCGCTCCTGGCTGGCCTTCTCCCGATCACGACGGCGGGCCTCCTTGCGGTCGTCGACCACCAGCGGCCTGCGACGAGCGGCCTCGGCCTCCTTGCGGCTGCGGGTGGGTCGCCCTTTGGAGCCGGGATGCGCGTTCAGCGGTGCGGGCTCAGGGTTCGGGGGAGTCTCAGACTTGCGGAAGATCACCAGGGCAGTCTAGGCGACGTCTCCTGGGACCCGTCCCGGCGTGAGCAGTCACATCGCGCCGTCACTTCGGCACGGGGGAGCCCCGGCGGTACGGTGACGTCCATGAGCACTCCTGACCATTCCCTCCGGCACTCTGCCGCCCCCGGAGACCCCGACGAGGTCGCGGCGCTGCGCGCACGTCTCGAACCGCTGCTCCCGGCCGCGATCGATGATCTGAAGGACCTCGTCCGCATCCCCTCGATCGCCTTCGACGGCTATGACCGCGACCCGGTGCAGCGAAGCGCCCAGGCAGTCGCCGAGCTGCTGCGCGGCGCCGGCCTGGCCGAGGTGAGCATCGAGTCCGTCGACGGCGGAAGCCCTGCGGTGATCGGCCGCACTCCCGCCGCCGCAGGCCGACCCACCGTTCTGCTCTACGCCCACCACGATGTCCAGCCCACTGGCGACCTCGCCGACTGGACCAGCCCGCCCTTCGAGCCGGTCGAGCGTGATGGCCGGCTGTACGGCCGCGGCGCCGCCGACGACAAGGCCGGTGTGATGGCTCACGTCACCGCGCTCCGCCTGGTCGGCGAGGAGCTCGCCGCCGAGGGCGTCGGGGTGACGGTCTTCATCGAAGGCGAGGAGGAGGCGGGCTCACCGACCTTCCGTCCCTTCATCGAGACCTACCGGGATCGTCTCGCCGCCGATCTCATCATCGTCGCGGATTCCGCCAACTGGGCTGTGGGCACCCCTGCCCTGACCACCAGCCTGCGGGGAGTGGTCGATCTCGTGGTCGAGGTGCGTGCTCTGGACCACGCCGTCCACTCGGGCCTCTTCGGTGGTCCGGTGCTGGACGCGCTCACCCAGCTCTCCCGCCTGGTGGCCACCCTGCATGACGCGAACGGCGAGGTCGCCGTCGAAGGGCTGATCCGTGCAGCGGACCCGACGGTCGAGATGGACGAGGCCGACTATCGCCGGGATGCGGGTGTGGTCGACGGGCTCGAGCTCTCGGGCACCGGCTCCCTCACCTCACGCCTGTGGACCAGGCCTGCGCTGTCCGTGATCGGGATCGACGCGCCGAGCGTGCGAGATGCCTCGAACACCCTGGTGCCGGTCTCTCGGGCCAAGGTCTCGCTGCGCATCCCGCCGGGCGAGGACCCGGATGCGGCGATGGAGGCACTGGTCACGCATCTGGAGAGGCACACGCCCGCCACCGCACAGGTCACGGTGCACCGCGGCGAACGGGGCAAGCCGTACAGCGCGCGCCAGGAGTCCGCGGCCATGGACCTCGCCCGCGACGCCTTCGCCCGTGCCTGGGACACGCCGGCCGTGGATACCGGGCTGGGGGGATCCATCCCCTTCATCGCCGACCTGCTCGAAGTGTTCCCTGAGGCAGAGGTGCTGGTCACCGGAGTCGAGGACCCCGAGTCCAGAGCGCACGGAGTCGATGAATCCCTGCACCTCGGCGAGTTCGCACGAGTGTGCCTCGCCGAAGCGCTGCTGCTGCGCAGCGCAGGCTCCCTCGACGGGCGGACCACGTGAACACCTCTGGCCAGCCCTCGAGCGGTGGGAGCCCCACCGTCTCGCCCCTGATGATCCCGCTCCTCTTCCTCGGGATCATCATCGGCTTCATCGCCGGCTACTTCTTCGTGTGGTGGGGGCTCATCGCGGTCATCGCCGTGCTCGTCGCAGCGGCGTCGATGGTGCTGACCGGGCGCAGCCGGGACGGGGCCACCGGCGCGGTCGCGGGCGTGGTGCTGGGATACGCGGGAGTGATCCTGCTCGCGCTCTTCCGCGGGGTGCTGTGAATCAGCGGCGAGCTCGATGCACGCCCGTCCCGGGCACCGGGGCCGAGGGTGTGGCGGATCGCCGGGACCTCCACCCCCCGTTCGGCAGCGCCGAGGCGTATCCTGGCTGGACACGAGCTTCGAGGAGGAACGCATGACCACGCCCACCACTGAGCGCCCGACTGCGGCGCACGACGTCACCCTCACCTCCGGCGCTGCGCAGAAGGTGACCACGCTGCTGGAGCAGGAAGGTCGGGACGACCTCCGCCTGCGGATCGCAGTCCAGCCCGGCGGCTGCTCCGGACTGATCTACCAGCTCTACTTCGATGAGCGCCTGATGGACAACGACCAGGTCGTCGAGTTCGACGGCGTCGAGGTCATCATCGACAAGATGAGCAGCCCCTATCTCTCCGGTGCGGTGATCGACTTCGCCGACACCATCGAGAAGCAGGGCTTCACGATCGACAACCCCAACGCAGGCAGCTCCTGCGCATGCGGCGACTCCTTCAGCTGAGTCCCCTGCGGAGCGGTCCCGCCCAGAGGCGGGGTACGTCCCGGATGAGACGGGCCCGGCCCGGTGACGATCAGGTCACCGGACCGGGCCTGTTTTCATGTGACCGCAGCAACCTGCAGATCACGGACCGGTCACGGAGCCCTGGGCAGGGCGCTCTGCGGCGAGTCGAGGTGGCCTCACCACCTCCGAAAAGCCGTATGATGACAGCGTGCCGTCAAGTGGCGGGCCCCCGTGGCCGGTCACGGCCTTCTCCTCGTGGGGAGGGCGCGGCACTGTGGGTATGTACCGCCCATATAAGTACCAGCTCCGCACCACGGGGCCGGGGAGAGCCAGTGTGCTCGCTCCGGAGTCGCGGGTGGAGACGACGAGCGGAAGGTCATCCTCTGTGATCCCCCAGGTCCCTCAGCGCGCGCGGCGTGGACGCCGTGCAGCAGCAGCAGGCCTCGCCTTGGCCACTCTGGTCCTCGCGGGCTGCACCCAGGCGCAGCAGCGCGGGTTCTTGCCCGGTCGGGAAGATGGCCAGGAGGTCACCAGCCAGACCGAGCGCATCACGAACCTCTGGGTCGGTTCCTGGACCGTGCTGGTCCTCGTCGGCCTCATGATCTGGGGCCTCACGATCTGGTGCGCGATCGCCTACCGCCGTCGCAAGAATGACACCGGCTTCCCGGTGCAGCTGCGCTACCACGTGCCGCTCGAGCTGATGTTCACGCTCGTTCCGGTGGTGATGGTGCTGACCTTCTTCTACTTCACGCAGCGTGACGCCCGCGAGATCGAGATGCATGTCGCGGAGCCGGACTACACCGTCAACGTGGTGGCCAAGCAGTGGAGCTGGGACATCAACTACGTGGACCAGAACGTCCACGAGCCTGCGGGCATCCAGTCCTTCGCGACCGGCGAGGTGGATGCCGACGGGGATGACGCGGCCGCCGATGCGCTGCCCACGCTGTACCTGCCCGTCGGTCAGTCCGTCGAGTTCCGACTCGACTCGCGCGACGTCGTCCACTCGTTCTGGGTCGTGGACTTCCTGTACAAGAAGGACATGATGCCGGGGTACACCACGAGCTTCCAGGTCACCCCGACCACCGAGGGAACCTACGCCGGCAAGTGCGCAGAGCTCTGCGGCGAGTACCACTCGGACATGCTGTTCAACGTGGTCGTCGTCTCCCAGGAGGAGTTCGACGCGCACATGGAAGAGCTGCGCGAGCAGGGCAACGAGGGTCAGCTGGGTGTCGACCTGAACCGCAACCACGAGGAGTGGAGCATGCGAGAGAAGCATGATGACGCCGGTCCTCGCTACACCGAGGAGACCGTCTCCACCGGGACCGAGGGAGAGAACGAGTGAGCACCGAGACCACCGCCGCACCGAGCACCTCGGTGGCCGGACGGTTCCAGGAGGAGCGGCCGACCAATCTCGGCACGCAGATCTTCAAGCTCCTGACCACGACCGATCACAAGTTGATCGGCATGATGTACATGGGCATGGCCTTCGCCTTCTTCGGCTTCGCGGGTCTGCTCGCCCTCGGCATCCGCACCGAGCTCTGGGAGCCCGGCCTGCAGGTCGTGGTCTCCAAGGATCAGTACAACCAGCTGTTCACCATGCATGGCACGATCATGCTCCTGATGTTCGGCACCCCGCTGTTCAACGGCTTCGCCAACTACCTGGTGCCGTTGCAGATCGGTGCCGTCGACATGGCGTTCCCGCGCCTGAACATGTTCGCCTTCTGGATCACCGGCTTCGGCTCGCTGATCGTCGTCTCCGGCTTCCTCACCCCGCAAGGAGCTGCCTCCTTCGGCTGGTTCGCGTACGCGCCGCTGTCGGACACCACGTTCTCCCCGGGCCTGGGGGGTGATCTCTGGGTCTTCGGACTTGCCTTGCAGGGATTCGGTACCATCCTGGGCTCGGTCAACTTCATCACCACGATCCTGTGCATGCGCATGCCGGGCATGACCATGTTCCGCATGCCGATCTTCACCTGGAACACGCTCATCACTGCGGTGCTGGTGCTGATGGCGTTCCCGCCGCTGGCCTCCGCACTGCTGGCGCTGGGCGCTGATCGCCGTTTCGACGCGAACATCTTCGACCCGGCCAATGGCGGACCGGTGCTCTGGCAGCACCTGTTCTGGTTCTTCGGCCACCCCGAGGTGTACGTGCTCGCGCTGCCCTTCTTCGGCATCGCCTCGGAGATCATCCCCGTCTTCTCGCGCAAGCCGATCTTCGGCTACAAGACCCTGGTGGGTGCGACGATCTCCATCGCCGCCCTCTCTGTGACCGTGTGGGCGCACCACATGTACACCACCGGTGCCGTGATGCTCGACTTCTTCGCCTTCATGACAATGCTCATCGCAGTGCCGACGGGCGTGAAGTTCTTCAACTGGGTCGGCACGATGTGGCGAGGGTCGTTGACCTTCGAGACGCCGATGCTGTTCACCCTCGGCTTCCTGACCACCTTCATCTTCGGTGGTCTGACCGGCGTGATCCTGTCCTCGCCGGTGCTGGACTTCCACATCTCCGACACCTACTTCGTGGTCGCGCACTTCCACTACGTGATGGCCGGCACCGTGGTCTTCGAGATGTTCGCGGGCTTCTACTTCTGGTGGCCGAAGATGTTCGGCTACAAGCTCAGCGAGGGGATCGGCAAGCTGCACTTCTGGCTGCTGACCATCGGCTTCCACATGACGTTCCTCATCCAGCACTGGCTGGGTGTGGACGGCGCCCCCCGCCGCTACGTGAACTACCTCCATGAGGACGGCTTCGACTGGATGAACCAGATCTCGACGGTCGGCGCCTTCATCATGGGCGTCTCCACCCTGCCCTTCCTGCTCAACGTGGTGCTGACCCACGTCAAGGGCAAGAAGGTCGAGGTCGACGACCCGTGGGGCTACGGCGCCTCGCTCGAGTGGGCGACGTCCTGCCCGCCGCCGCGTCATAACTTCCATTCCCTGCCCCGGATCCGCTCCGAGCGTCCCGCCTTCGATCTCCATCACCCGGAGGTCGCTCTGCAGGACCACATGCTCGCTGAGGAGCCCGCCGCGAACCCGAGGACCAACTGACATGAGAGCAACGGCAAAGATCTTCTGGATCCTGGCGGTCTTCTTCCTGATCGTCGCGATCGCTTACGGCTTCCTCACCGCGCGCTACGAGCCTCTGGGCCTCGAGCCGGTCGGTTTCCCGGCGCTTCTCGGCCTGACGGGTCTGTCGGTCATGATCGCCATGGCGACCTCCCTGGCGGTCAAGAAGAACTACCTCGGTGCCTCTGACGAGCTGGACGGCGAGGTCGCCGACGACGCCGGCGTACAGGGAAGCTTCTCCCCGTACAGCTGGGCGCCGCTGTGGGCCTCGCTCGGCGCCGCGCTCTGCTTCCTAGGGGTTGCCGCCGGTTGGTGGATCTTCGCCTTCGGCGTCATCTTCGCCATCTACGGGATCCTCCTGTGGGTCATGGAGTTCTCGGTGGGCCAGCACGCACACTGATCGATCGCGCCCGCATCCCTGCTCAGGGACGGGCAGCTGAGGGCCCCGCATCGTGTCGACGATGCGGGGCCCTCTTCTCGTCGTCTGCGGCTGTGCCTGCGCCTGCGCCAGTGCCTGCGTCTGTGCTCTGCACCTTGGGCGGGCGCACGGCCTTCCGGCGGTGCTGCGCGCCCTGCTCACCCCTGCGTCGCCGTGGAATCCCGCTGAGGCTGCGCCGTGCTGTCGGATCCCGATGCGGGACCCGCGGAACCTGTACGCGATCTCCGGGCTGCTGCGTCGCGGTCGATGAGTTCTGCTGCTGTCGGGGAGCGTGGATTCCCCTGGGACTCCCGGATGTGCACTGGTGAAGCGATGGCGAGCGTCATCAGCGGGGAGAAGGTGCCGCGATGGCACCGCCTCGAGATGCTCCTGACCGTGGGGCTGTAACAGCAACTACAAATGATTTCGGCGATAGTCGCGACGGTCGGCGTGGAATCGCCGACGTCAGAGCACGGTGGCTCTGCTCCAGCGGCTCGGGCGGCTTCAGCGACGCGGGTGCCGACACCGGCCCGGGGAACTGACGACCTGGCCGTCCGGACAGGACAACACCACAACCCGAGCGGCTGGCTTCTGCCGGCCCTACAGTGATGGCGCTCATCGATTTTCCCCAGAGTTGCTCGGTGAACTTCCCCGGGTCGCGGGGTTAGGTTAGCCGAGGTTCGTGCCGGTCGTGGCGCGGCGGACTTCTTCGGCGGCGGCGTGGTGGTTGCGGAGTCGGTAGGACGCGCCGTCGAGGGTGACCACGACGGAGCGGTGGAGGAGCCTGTCGAGCATGGCGGCGGCGACGGTGGTGTCGCCGAGGATCTCGCCCCAGGCGCCGACGGGTCTGTTCGTGGTGATCACGATCGAGGTCTTCAGGTAGCGCTGGTTGATGACTTGGAACAGTGCTGATGCTGCTTCGGCGGGCAGCGGCAGGTAGCCGAGCTCGTCGATGATCAGCAGGGTGGGGCCGGCGAAGAACCGCATCATCGTGGACCATTTGCCCTCGATCACGGCGCGGTGGCAGCGGGCGGCGAGGTCAGCGGCGGAGGTGAAGTAGACCCGATAGCCAGCATTGACCGCGGCGTGGCCGAGGCCGGTGGCGATGTGGGTCTTACCCACTCCGGGCGGGCCGATGAGCAGCACGTTCGTCGCGTTCTCCAGGAACCGGCAGGTCCCCAACTCCGTGAGCAGGCTGGGGTCGATGCCGGAAGCGGCGTCATGGTCGAAGTTCTCCAAAGTGGCGCCGGTGGGAAGGTTCGCGAACCGGAACCGGCCCGCGAGGCGCCGTTTCTCGGTGGCGGAGACCTCGATGGCCAGCAGGCGCTCCAGGGCGCCTGTGAGGGTCCAGTCCTCTGCCTGTGCCTGGTCAAGGATGCCGGGGAGAGCCTCGGCGGCGTCGGCCAGCTTCAGCTCGTTCAGGTGGCCGCGAAGCTGCTGATAGACGCTCGCGGTAGTGGGTGTGGTGGTCATGTCAGGGTGTTCCTGTTCTTCGCGGCCTGCTCGTAGGCGGCCAGGTCGATCACGGTCGCAGTCGGTGCGGGCGACCCGGTCAGGGCCTGTGCCGCGGCCAGGGACGCAGCCCCGGGTGGGATGCGTTCCTTGCGGCGGTGAGGCCGGCCCGGTGGGGCGGAGGCCAGAGCGATCGACTCGAGCGCGGTGACGTGCTGGTCGGTGCGCTGGGTGATCCCGAGGCCGGCCTCGGCCAGCTGGTGGCGGGCGAGCATGGCGCCGGAGGTGGTGGCGATCTCGATGTGGTCCGCGCCGAGGGGCTGGTGAACATTCACCGTGGCCATCGCCAGCTCGGGCGGGACGGAGTAGCGGTTGCCGCGCCAGTGGATCAACGCTTGCCGCGAGACGGTCCGCTGCTCGGTCACCACCACCGGGAACGCCATCGGCGGCAGGGGCCGGAGCCGCTCTTGAGCACGCATCTGGGCGGCGGTCGTGGTTCCGGTCGGGCTCTCGCGGCGGCGGCCGTCCTGCCGGGCCGCGAACGTTTCGAGGGAGACCTGGGCCTGCTCGGCCGTGATCTCGTCGGGCAGGGTTCGCCACCAGCGTTGGGCGGCGGTGTGGTTGTTCTTCTCGACCACGCCCTTGCGGTTGCCTGAGCGGGGTCGGCAGGCGACGGCCTGGACTCCGTGGTGCTTCGCGAACGCGGAGAACATCGCGGTCAGGTCGCCGGTGGCGGGGTCCAGCACGGTCCGCATCCGATCGAACCGCCACACCCTGGTCAGCCCTCCGAGGAGGGAAAGCACGGTCGTCATCGCGGCCAGCAGGTGGGGCAGGTCCATCGAGGGTGCGATAGCGGCCCGCCAGACGCAGGAGTGGGCGAGCGAGCCGACCAGCAGGAACGCTCGCTTCGTGGGGTAGGACCAGTGCTCGGGTGCGTCGGGCAGCTCGAGCCAGTCGAACTGAGTCTCCTCTGTCAAGGGACATCGGGATCTCCCTGTGGGCGGACGTTTGATCTCCCTGTCCG